>JACCZV010000092.1 GCA_013695775.1 Chitinophagales bacterium
ATCGTGCCTTTCTTGATCGTGTAACCAATCGAACAATTGAGATTATCAACCGCAACATAGATGATTATCCTGCTTCCTATTCAAGATTTGTTGAACTGCGCAAAGAGCGAAGAGATCATCTGATGGCGCAGAAGAAGAATCAGGATCGTGATATACGTCAGACGGAACAACTTATCGAGAAGTTCCGCTACAAGGCATCTAAGGCCAAATTTGCCCAGTCACTCATTAAACAGCTCGACCGAACTGAGCGCATTGAGGTTGAAGATGAGGACAATTCTTCGATCAGATTCAGATTCCCGGAAGGTGTCCGTTCTGGTCACCTGGTTTTTGAAGCAAAACACGTTACAAAACGATATGAGGAGAAGGTGATCCTGAAGGATATCAGCTTTGACATAGACCGTGGAGACCGCATAGCATTCGTCGGTAAAAATGGCGAAGGAAAAACCACAATGGCAAAAATCATTGTAGGTGAAGAACCTGCTGATGGAGAATTAAGAGCCGGATACAACGTGAAAACAGGCTTTTATGCACAACATCAGGCCGACCGTTTAAATGGTGATGAGACGGTGTTCAATACCATAGATAAAATTGCATCTCACGACATGAGTTCGCGGGTTCGTAGCTTGCTGGGGGCATTTCTTTTTCGTGGAGATGACGTGAATAAAAAAGTGAAAGTTTTATCCGGTGGAGAGAAATCGCGTTTGGCCCTTGCTAAATTACTACTTGAGCCTGTCAACTTTTTAATATTGGATGAGCCAACCAACCACTTGGATATGCGTTCAAAAGAGGTGCTGAAAGAAGCCTTAAACAAGTTTGGCGGCACACTCATTGTTGTTTCGCATGATCGTGATTTTTTAGACGGCCTGGTAAACAAAATTTTCTATTTCAAAAATCAGACTATCAAAGAACACATAGGAGGTGTTTATGATTTTCTGGAATCACAAAAAACAGATTCTTTCCGGAATTTAGAACTCCTTAAGCAAACCGCATCGGCTAAAGACAATGAGAAACAATCAGTGGGGGAAGGCAATAAGCCAAATCAAAAAGAAATAAAAAAGCTGGAACGGCAGCTCTCTGATGCAGAAAAGAAAATTTCCGAGCTGGAACAGCGTATCACGAATGTTGAGTCTAAACTTTCCCGGCCGGAGCTACTCAAAGATGATGAAACAACCGAGATTTATTTACATTATGGAAACCATAAAAAACAACTAAGTGAGGAGATGAGCCGATGGGAAAAACTTGCAGCGGATTTAGAACTAACTCGGAGCAATCAGTCACCTTAATATTATACCAGAATCAACAATCGTCTAACGGTTTCATGCTAAGAAGTTATAATATAACCCATTTCATTTAGCTCTACCATCAATCTGCTCACCGGCAGCCCCATCACATTATAATAGCAACCTGATATTTTCTCAATACCTACCAGTCCAATCCAATCTTGAATGCCGTAAGAGCCTGCTTTGTCGAGAGGTTTATACTTGATTACATAGTCCTTAATCATTTTTGCCGACAATTTTCTAAAATATACTTGTGTGTTAACTGAAAAACTGACCTTATCGGTAGATGTTAGCATTGTTACCCCGGTGATTACTTCATGCATATTGTCTGAAAGCTGATGAAGCATCTTCATAGCTTCATCTTCATTGTGTGGTTTTCCGAAGATGTCGTTCCTAAACAACACTATCGTATCAGCCGCAATTACTATTTCTCCATAGTGTAGCTGCTTCCCTACACTCTCTGCTTTTTTGGCGGATAAATATTCAGGTACCAAATGCGGCGGTAAATCTTCTGGATAGCTTTCATCTGATTCCGGAAGCATCAAAGAAAAATTTAATCCCAGGCTTTTCAAAAGCTCTTGCCGCCGGGGTGACTTAGAAGCAAGAATAACCTTCTTCAGTATTGTCATTTTATACGTTTTTATATTATAAGAATGTTCTTTGACAAAGTGTTTGCCTGAGTAAAAGTCTCGACTAACCCTTCCTTTTAACATTCTTAATAGCAAGGGCTATGAGATTTCTCCTGTCGTCGAAATGACGAACCTATTGTTAAAGCGCAGAAGCTGAGTGTAAAATATCCTGTATTTCGAATAAAGTGAGAAATCTCTACGTTGAACATTCTAATAGCAAGGGCTATGAGCTTTCTCCTGTGGTAGAAATGACGAATGTATTCTTGAGTTGTGTGCAGAGCAGAGTGTAAAGCATCCTGTCATTTCGAATAAAGTGAGAAATCTCCAAGGTTGAACATTTGAAAAGCATTGGCTATCAGATTTCTCCCGTCGCCAAAATGACGAACGTAATGTTGTTGAGTAGCTTTGCAACTATGAAGCTGACTCTCGGTTGCTCACCTTGCCCAAATGATACTTTCATTTTTTATGCAATGCTTCATGAAAAGATTGACATGCATGGAATTTCCATTAAGCATGTTCTTGCTGATGTTGAGGCCCTTAATCATAGAGCCCTAAATGCAGAAATTGATATCGTCAAAATCAGCTTCGCTGCATATCTTCATTTGCAGAGCGAATACCTGTTACTGAATTCCGGCAGTGCCCTTGGATCGAATTGCGGACCTCTTTTGATTTCTAAAAGAATTATTACTCCTCACGACATATCGTCCTGTACCATCGCTATTCCCGGAAAATTTACTACCGCAAATTTTCTCTTTAACATCTTTTTTCCGAGTCATGGAGAAAAAAGAGAAATGCTGTTTTCAGATATTGAAGAGGCTGTGTTGAATGAGGTGGTTGACGTTGGTGTTATCATTCATGAAAACCGTTTTACCTACCAGAAGAAGGGATTAAGAAAAATTGCGGATTTGGGAGAGTTATGGGAACACCTTTCAGGTCATCCTATCCCATTAGGTGGCATAGCAATAAAGAGGTCAATTGATTCAAACACTGCAATAATTATCAATAATCTCATTAAGGCGAGTGTGCTCTACGCCTTTAAACATCCTGCTGAGGCAATAGCCTTCGTAAAACAGCATGCGCAGGAAATGGATGAAGAGGTAATGTGGCAACATATTAAATTATATGTCAATCAATACACTATAGGTTTAGATCAGGAAGGTTATAACGCAATTGATTTTTTTATGAATTATGCTATAAAGCATAATATTATTAACGATAGAATATATCCCCTTTTTAGTAAAAAACCGGCGCAATAGAAAGCAACAATTGCAAAATCAGATCTCTTCCCATTGCTATTGGGGAATAGAATTATTTTTGAAACCGGCCATGCTCAATGGAAAAAAAATAGTAGTAGTGCTACCTGCTTTTAATGCCGCGAGGACTTTAGAGCTGACATATCGCGATATTCCATTCGATATTGTAGATGAAGTAGTGCTTGTTGACGATGCCAGCCATGATCAAACCGTGAAGGTTGGTGAGATGCTTGGCATCAGCCACATAGTGGTACATCAGCAAAACAAGGGTTATGGAGGTAACCAGAAAACGTGTTACGACAAAGCACTTTCACTTGGTGGCGATATTGTAGTGATGCTTCATCCCGATTACCAGTATACTCCCAAACTAATTCCAGCCATGTGCTCAATCATTGCAAATGAAGTTTACCCTGTGGTTTTAGGATCTAGAATATTAGGGAAGGGGGCGAGAAAAGGAGGTATGCCTCTGTATAAATATTATTTCAACCGCATTCTCACTTTCATCCAGAATGTGTTGCTGAATCAAAAGCTTTCAGAATATCATTCCGGATATCGGGCATTTTCTAAAAAGGTACTTCAAACAATAAATTATCATGATAACTCCAACGACTTCGTATTTGACAATCAGTTTCTGTCCCAAATCTTTATGTCAGGTTTCGATATTGCAGAGATAAGTTGCCCTACAAAATATTTTGAGGAGGCCTCATCTATCGATTTCCGCCGCAGTGTCACTTACGGAATAGGTGTGCTTGTTGTAAGCCTGAGGCACTTTCTTCATAAAAATAATATAGTGCGATCGCAAATATATGTTTCTAAGGTAATATTAAACTCTAACGGGTAAAGATCATGCCGGCAGCTCTTCTCTAAACCAGGGCAATCGCTGAAGAAGCTTCTTGAAAAAAGAGATGTATTCGCCTATATTAAAGATAACAGATTCCCGGCTGGCCTTGTAAACGAGGAAAGCTGCTATCGGTAGCAATATAAAGGTGGAGAACCACATGCCTTCGAATGGACTCAGCACTCCCTCTTTGGCCATTTTTTCCCCCATTATTGACAAGCTGTAAAAAATTACAAAGAAAAATACAGATATAACAAAAGGTAATCCGAATCCGCCTTTTTTTATGATTGCTCCCAATGGCGCACCAATCAAAAAGAGCACGAAACATGAAAAAGACAAGGAGAATTTTCTATGCCATTCGATTTGAAATTTCCTCAATACCTCCGATTTAAAATTTACATTTTTAGCTGCAATTGTAAGGTATGCTTTGAAATTTCTCGCAGAAGAAAGTGCGTTATTCACCATAACAAAGGAGTCTGGGACCACCACCTGCTGCGTTGAGTCCCTCCCATTTTTAATCGAATTGAGTTTTTTAGTATCAAACTCTGCCCGCTGAAAAGAAAAATATGTAGCGCTGAAAGCTTTTGCCGCCTTAAAGCCGCTCTGCACTTCCATCTTCAGTGTGTCCATTGAATGCTCAAGCTGTACAAGATTCTGCATTTGGTAATTGTCTTTAAAAAGATTCTCGTCTGTGCGGCTAAGTGCAAACTCAGAGAGATCGAAGATTTTCTTCCATTCTTTAAAATTTACTCTCATCTGCTCATACTCCTTTGCTTTCTTTGCTGAGGGGGCCATCTCCTGAAACTGTTTACCATTATACAGTTCCAGCACTAGGCTTTGCTTGTCTTTTGTCATATACATCTTTCCTGACTTAGCAGTAATTACATAATCATCGCCCCGGCCGCTGGTATGATCATAAATCAGCACATCATGAATGGTTTGGTTGTCTGGCTCTTTATTCCCGACGCGAATGCTGTAGCCATCAATGTCATTATAGAAGATGCCCTGTCTAATGTTTAGCGCGGGTCGTTGCTGCCTAACGTCATAGAGCAATGCACCAAATTTGAGGTTGGCTACCGGCAAAACGTAATTTGAGAAAAGAAATGCTACGCAACTGATAATACCTGCTATCAGCATTAAGGGAGCAATGATCCGCACAAGTGATATGCCGGAGGATTTTAATGAGGTAAGTTCATAATGTTCGCCCAGCGTCCCAAGTGTCATAATAGAGGATAAAAGCACCGCCAGGGGTAGAGCAAGGGGCACCATGCTTGCCGATGCATAAAATAGTAATTGCCCAATTACTAAAGTGGGCAGTCCCTTCCCAACCAGGTCATCCACATATTTCCAAAGGAACTGCATTACAAGAACAAAAAGAGTGATGAAAAAGATAGCGATGAAAGGGGCTATAAAAGATCTTAGAAGGAGCCTGTCTATTTTTTTCACCTATCTTTCCCCGGGCATGAATAAAGAGACAAAGATAATCGTTTCAGCAGAGGAGCTTCATGTGTTGCAGGATCAGGAATTTTTCAGAAAAAAGAAAAATATTACCGAAAAAATTTATAATCAATTTGCTCTTCTCATCAGGCAGTTAGAGTACGAAAATATTTTTTTAGACATCTCCTTTCCGACAGCCACTGATGTCAGCACAGGTAAAATATCGAAGGGGGAAAACTATTTGGGCTTTCCATTTGTCCTGCTCGATTTTCCCAGGTTGTTTAGCAATGATGAGATCATAGCAATAAGAACCATGGTCTGGTGGGGAAATTTTATAAGCTGTACTCTTCTTGTCACAGGCTCAAGACTGGCGTTATGCAGGAAAGCTGTCATACAAAATTATTTAAAGCTTGCTTCAGTTAACACGTGGATATGTGTGAACGATTCTCCGTGGCATCATCATTTTGATGCTGATAATTATAAATTAATGCTCCATTTAAATAAGTTTGAAGTTGAGTGGCTGCTGTCAAAGAATCTATTCTTGAAATTATCAAGAAAAATACCCGTTGGGGAGATCAATGACTTGGTGCCTTTTTCAATTGAAAGCATCACAATGTATGCTCTTCTGTTTAGAAACTAAGCACATAGTTGTTCTGCCTGATAATTATAGTCCTCCGAGCCGCTTTTTAAGCTCATGCACCTGGCTGTCCCACAACCGCTGAGTATCTTTCATCTCCTTCGGATTAGCAAAATCGGTAATAAGTAATATAGTATCACCTGTTATCTCCGTAATCAATATCTTGAATTCAAAATATTCCTCCTTATTGCTTTCATCCCATTGAAAACGTATAAGGTCATTTTCATGCTGCTCGAGCACTTTTGCTTTCTGACCATTGTTATCCCAGGAGAAGGTAAATTTATTTTGATATGAATCAACCCGGTCTGCAAACCATTGCGACAAGCCAGAGGGTGTAGAGAGGAATTCATATAAAATTGACGGTGAGGATTTAATTGTATACTCTAATGAATATTTTTTATTTTTTGTAGGTGAAGAATTCATTCTTGTATTTGGGTGTTTGGAACAAGAGCGTTAAAAGTAGAACTTC
>JACCZV010000115.1 GCA_013695775.1 Chitinophagales bacterium
ATTGATGCCACTGCTGATATGGTAAGCCGATTTTCTGAAACCCATCCCAAGTGCCGGTTGATCACAGGTGAACATTTGCCGGAAGGGTGGCTTGGAAAAAGCTGGGCATGTCACCAGTTGGCTAAGCAGGCAAAAGGTGATTATCTCTGTTTTCTTGACGCAGATGTGCGAATCAATGGCCCCTTGTTTCAAAGTGCATTGCATCAAATGTACGAATGGGACCTAACCCTATTGTCACTTTTCCCTCGTCAGGAAATGAAAACCCTTGGCGAATGGCTCGTTGTCCCATTCATGCATTTCTTTCTGTTAAGCCTGCTGCCATTAGGTGCAGTAGCAGCGATAAAGAATCCTCTGATTGCCGCTGCCAATGGACAATTCATGTGTTTCGATGCACGCCGGTACAGGATTTATCAATGGCATGAAAGAGTTAAAAGGAGGATTGCGGAGGATATCGAGATCATGAAAGAGGTGAAACAAGAAAAATTAAATGGAGCCACCCTGCTGGAAAATGAGTTCATAAGCTGCCGCATGTACCGTGGATTTCAGGACGCAGTAAATGGGTTTAGAAAAAACCGCCTCGCAGGATTTGGTGATAATTGGCTGGTCTATTTTCTATATCTGTACTTTACTGTGATTAATTACCTTGTTTTTTTTGTATCAGGTAATTGGCCACTTTTCTTCGTCTGCGTATTGATAATCATATTTATGCGTTCGCTGATCAGTGGAATGGCTGATCAGAATCCCCTGGTGAATATTTTATTGCATATTCCTCAAATGATTGTTATGCTCTATATTGCTTTGCTTGTAATGATTGGCAAATTATTCGGAACCACTAAATGGAAAGGAAGAAAGCTTCACGACTGACGGCTTCTATTATATTGTTAATCGTAATTTATCTGTTTGCTATTGCAGCCCTTTTCTATGGTAGCAATACGGTTTTCAACCTTATTTTCTCTTTTAATATATTATTCTCCCTTATCATTTTGTTTTTATTTCATAAAGGTTGGCACCTCAGGGTAGTCCTGGCCCTGGCAGCCATAGTGATGGCAGGATTTCTCATTGAATTGGTGGGGGTAAATACAGGAAAAATCTTTGGCAATTATCAGTATGGGGCATCATTGGGTTTTGAAATTAATGGTACCCCACTTATCGTCGGATTCCATTGGTTGTTGCTGGTATATACCACGCATGTAACTATTAGGGAGATAGGAATCACCCGGCCATGGATTGAATTGACGGGCGCCGGCCTGATGACAGCAATGGATTATCTGATAGAACCTGTAGCTATGAAGTATGAACTGTGGCAGTGGGAAGGTGGTGATGTGCCATTGCAAAATTTTGTTGCGTGGTTTTATCTTTCCTTTCTAATGCACTTTTATATAAACAGAGTTAAACCAATATATGAAAACAAAATTGCCATGCCTACATTTATTGTCATTCTAATATTTTTTATTACCCTCAACATTCTTTAATATGATATATTGGTGTAGTACTATCGACATTCCTATTATATTCTGAAAATAACTTAATTAATTCATTTCACAAATCCCTATTTTAATCATTTAAGTTACTTAAGTCATGCAGTAAAAAAAATGATGCAATTTGTCACACGGTTTAGATATGGGTAAATGTGAGATACTGTATCTTTAAAAAGCTCTTATGGGCAGATATCGGATAAAAGACTTTGAAGCACTGTCAGGAATTAAAGCGCATACCATCCGCATCTGGGAGCGCCGATATGGAATTTTAAATCCATCCCGTTCGCACACAAACATTCGTGAATATAACAATGACGACCTTCGATTTTTACTGAACATCTCTTTGCTAAATCGCAACGGTTTTAAGATTTCTATGCTCGCGAAGATGAAGCGCGAAGATATTGACGATAGGGTGCGAACAATAACCGCATCAAATCATAAATATTCTAACCAGGTAAATGCTCTAACGCTGTGTATGGTAGATTGGAATGAAACAGAATTTGAGAGAATTATGAATATGAACATCGCACACATAGGCTTTGAACAGACAATGGAACAGGTCATATTCCCCTTTCTCAGAAACATTGGCATCATGTGGCAAACCGGGTCAGTTAACCCCAGTGAAGAACACTTTGTTTCTAATCTTATAAGACATAAATTAATTGTAGCGATAGAAAGTATCAAGATAAGAAGAAGCAACTATATCACGAAATCATTGCTATATCTTCCTGAGGACGAAATGCATGAAGTGGCTCTGCTTTATCTCTGGTATCTTCTGAGAAAAAAACACCATCGGGTCCTCTACCTTGGTCAAAATGTTCCGTTTCGGGATTTGCAGGTTGCAGCCAAATCCTTCAAGCCACATCAGGTTTTCAGCATCTTCACAAGCTATCCTCATCTTCAGACAATCAACGCTTATTTAGGAAGGCTTTCAGCAATGATGCCGGAAGGTCATATTTATCTTTCAGGATTTCTTATGTGGAAAAACAAATTAAAGATACCCTCAAATATTTATGTAGTAAAGGAGATATGCGACTTTCGAAGCCTCATTAATGACAAGATTGGAATAAAGACATCTGAAAGGGAGAAAAAGAATGTTTAAATAAAAGTTCTAAACATTAAACATATGTATTTATCTTTGCTCCGTTGGTTAACAATCTCTTCTAATGTCAACTGTGGATTTCAATACTCAATTGGAGCAGTCCTCCGAATCTCTCTACTCTTTTGCCTACAATCTTACCCGCAATATTGATGACGCAAAAGATTTACTCCAGGAGACAACGTATCGGGCGTTGTTGAATAGGGATAAGTTTAAGATGAATACGAACCTGAAGGCCTGGTTGTATACCATAATGAAAAATATATTCATTAATAATTACCGTCGGCAGGCCAAGCGTCAGATCGTTACCGATGAAACGGAAAACCAATATTATCTAGATACATTTTCAGAAACTACCGAAAATCTTGGGGTGAGTCAATTGGCCATGCTCGAAATAGAAGCCGCGATCAGCGATATTGATATAGGTATTAGGACGCCTTTCCTCATGTATTTTCAGGGTTATAAATATCAGGAGATTGCGGAACATCTCGATATTCCTTTGGGTACTGTGAAGAGTAGAATATTTTTTGCCCGCAAAGAATTGCAACGTCGGATAAGAAGATCATAACTTCCCAATTATCCATCCTGAGGAGTTGAATAGAAAGCATTGTAAATAGCAAAAGACAAATTTCTAATCGCACTCATTTCAATAGCTACCCTTTTATTCCAATTTTTATTATTTTTTTATTCTGTTTATATTTTCAGAAATAAGGTAAATGAATGAGTTAGTACCACTTGCACTTGCAATTGCTCCGGGGGTAGGAATTGCAGTTTTTATTTATTGGAAAGATACTTTTGAGAAAGAACCGCGGAGACTGCTTCTCATATGCTTTCTGCTAGGCATGTTTTCTATATTGCCGGCAATGGCTCTTGAATACGTGGGATTTGCCGTATTGCCCTTAATAACTTTTCCCGTCACCACCTTCATCAATGCTTTTTTTGTCATTGGCCTCAGTGAAGAATTTTCAAAATTCCTGATGCTGCGTTTTTATGCATATAGGAAAAAAGAATTTAATGAACCTTTCGATGGAATCACCTATTCTGTAATGGTGGGGATGGGATTTGCCACACTTGAAAATATTTTATATGTAGATCAGCACGGAATGACAACCGGCGTTTTAAGAATGTTTACTGCTGTGCCGGCGCATGCATCCTTCGCCGTGATCATGGGGTATTATATGGGACTATCAAAATTCAGGTCTAACCCTCTTCCAGCTCAGATTCTGGGTTTGTTGCTTGCTGTAATGCTTCATGGAGCTTATGATTTTTGCCTTATGGTGAATAGCATTCCTCTTATTACCATGGGGGCGTTTCTCTCATTGATTCTCGGCATCAGATATTCCCTGAAAGCGATACGCATTCACCAGATTCACTCTCCTTTTAACCTCGCAGAGTTGAAAAATAAGGATGTTAGCAATGATGATAGTGATAGCTGAAGCAGCAAAACCCTTACCTGCTTTCGATTCATCTATAGCGTTTTGATAAACGAGTAATTTTGTGTTAATGCCTAAGGATATTTCTTTATCAGATGCACGGTTAATTATTCTTCAGAGCCAATTGTTACAACCTCTCTCTCCGATTCAAGGAAAGAATGATGCGCTTAAAACCATTGAACACCTGGGTTATGTGCAGATTGATACTTTGTCGGTTGTAGAGCGTGCTCATCATCATACACTCTGGTCCCGAGTCTCTGATTACCAGAAGAACGGATTAGATGAATTGGTTGAGCAGAAGCAGGTTTTTGAATACTGGAGCCATGCGGCATCCTTCTTACCAATGAAAGATTTCCGATTCTCCCTGGTAAAAAAATCTTTTTATATAAATGGTAAGTCACATTGGTTTGAGCAGGATAAAAAGGTAAAACGCTATGTGCTTAGCAGGATAAAAAGAGAGGGCCCTTTGCAATCAAAAGATTTTGAAGCAGACAATGATGTGAAGGGCACCTGGTATTACTGGAAGCCGGCCAAGCGCGCACTCGAGCAATTGTTTATGGAAGGAAAGCTGATGGTTAGCCACCGGCA
>JACCZV010000147.1 GCA_013695775.1 Chitinophagales bacterium
TTTTTAGGTTATTTTCTGCAAAAGTACTTTCATACTATTACCTGTATCTTACCGTATAGTTAGGTTAATGTTAAGGAAGCTGGGGATATACGGTAGGTTGAAGTCTAATTCTGGCAAAGAAGGAGCAAAGGCACCTGTGGTTAAAGATTGAGGAAGGGGTTGAACTATGTTAATAACAGGAACAATTTATCGCTCTCTTCATACTCCGAATTCCCAAGCTATACCTGCTTCAAAGAAGATTTCAAAACCTATAGTTGAATCCTAATGTAATTACTCTACCGGTAGTTACGGCAATGATTGTTTTATCATTGGCTTCTATGAACTTATTATCATCATCCTGATCCTGATAGAATATGCCTTTCTGCGCAAAAATATCCTGAAAATTTAAGCGCAAAGAAGCATTTTCAAACAACCGTTTCGAAAGTTGAACGTCTAAGATCGGCCGGGGAGCTTCATAAATATCCAGATATTCGCTTGATCCAACGGCAATAATTCTTCTTCCGATTTCATTAAAGAAAATGCTGACACCAAATTCAGAGACGGGTTCAGTATAGGTAAGTCCAAGGTTAATGATGTATGGCGACTGACCCTGCAAACTTCTTGTAGAATCTGCTGCATTGGCTATGGAGGATACGTCGACTTTTGAATTTATATATGCAAGATTTGCGGAAAATATAAAGTTTGAAAATTGCTTCCATCCGGTTACCTTTTCCAACAAGTCAAAGTTTTTTCTCAGCTCGAGTTCCAATCCAAAATTGGTGGCAGATGTAACATTACTATAAGACCGGATGTAACCTCCGCTCGATATAAAATCAATCGTTTGTTCGATAGGTTCATTAAATTTTTTATAAAACACGCTTCCTGAGATTACCTGTCCACTTGCAAAAAAGCGTTCTATACGGAAATCATAATTGTAGATATTCGTACGCTGCAGTGAATCATTGCCTATCACCACCGATGTGGTAGAGAAATCATAGAAGGAGAAAGGCGCCAGCTCGCGAAACTCCGGACGTGCAACCGTTTTCGAAAAGCTTAGACGGATATTGGTTTTGTCATCCATCCCGTAAATCAAGTTTGCAGAGGGAAGGAAATCAAAAGGTAGTTTCGAAAAGTCGGATGATTTGGTATTAACATCCACCGGATTATTAGTATAATCGAATGAGGTGAGCTGCTGATTAAAAAATTCTAGACGCGCTCCCCATACCAACCTGAAATTAAGCGGCAGCTTATTATCCAGCATAAGATAGGTAGCAGTGAGCTGACTTGATCCGGTATATACATCGGATGGGTTGGTAATTTCGTCAATACTGAAGCCAGCCGTACCAATGTTTTCCTCATTAAACAATTGACCTGGAGGCAAAGCAAGTATGGCATTAGGATCTTCATTCTGTGAATAGAAAGCTGTCGGATTTGTGACGGTGTATCCGAGCACACGTGCTTCAAAAGCGCGGTCGCGGCCCTGATAAAAAAGGCCTGCCTTTATATTGCTCTTGTTTTTAAATATGTTGAAAGGAAAAATCAGATCCAACGCCCCACTGTAAACGTTCTCATCAAGATTAGAGAAGAATTTTCCTGCGAGGCTAGGTGAAGCAGAACCAAATGGAACATAAGCGAGAAAAGTTGAATCCTCAGGATTTCTATTGTAAAATAACTTCCTGAAGTCTGGTTGTGAGCGTGTAAGCTGTGCAAAACCTCCCTCCCAATGAATTTTCAAGCCCGCTTTTTTAATGAAATGGTCGCCCGATAACTGACTGTTAAAAAGTGTATTGGCTACAAAATCATATGCGTAATTTCGAACTAAGGTAGCCTGTTCAAAATTATTTCCGCCACGTATAATTGTAGCATCAGTACTATTTATAGTGAAGGAGTTTTTAAATACTATCTTATTGTTTTCAGAGATTTTATATCCTAAGTTTAGCAGCGCACCAGCCAAAACATTATTGGTATATGTTGAATCAATATACCTGTATAGTGCTGTGGTGTCTGAGAAGTTAAAATCCTGCCTGGTGATCTCATTATAGCGGTTTGAATTATTGTAGGTGAGTGAGAATACTCCGCCAAAATCATTACTAAAAAGTTTTTTATTTAGGCCGCCGGAAATCTGCATCGCCATATTTGGAATTGTTGAATTCATCTTTTCAAATCCCCAGTCATTGGCGAGTAGGCGTGTAGCCTCAATTGTTTGTTCCTGATCAGAATTTTGAAGTATTTCTGTAGCTGGAAAATTCGTTGGAATTGCTCGCGTTCCATCGTCTATTCCAAGCCAATCCATAGTTCCACCCGGGTAAGTATAATGTGGATTAAAGGTGGCAGTACTGTTAAAGCCACCCGATATACTAAGGTTGAGAAAATCTGCATCGGGAATATCTCTTGTATTCACCTGAATAATGCCTCCGGCAAAATCACCCGGCAGATCCGGTTGGGCGGTTTTCAGAATAATAATATTATCAACTAAGTTGGAGGGAATTAAGTCGAACGTAAAATTTTTGCGGTCGGCTTCTGTACTGGGCAATGGTGTGCCATTAATCATGGCAGAGTTGTAACGGTCGCTCAATCCGCGAATTACTGCAAACCTATTTTCAGCTAACGAAACACCACTTACCCGTTTCAATGCTTCGGCAGTATTCTTATCAGGAGTTTTACGAATGATATCAGAAGAAATTCCATCGGAAATGGTGCTGCTGTTTTTCTGCATCACTAGCAGTGAATTTATATTTTCCTGCGCCCTCTCAGTTCTTACAACCACCTCTTCCAGCTCCCGGGCGCTTCCCGATAGGGTAATGTCGAGGACGGAGACTTCACCGGTCGTCACTGTTACATTCTCTACCACTTTAGTTTGATAAGAGATGTAGGAAATCACAACGTTATAGGTTCCTGCAGGTAGGTTGCCCACCAAATAGCGACCATCAAAATCTGAAGATGCTCCTTTAGACGGATCGTTTTCAATGTAAATATTAGCACCAATAATGTCCTCACTGGTAGCGGCATCGGCGAGATGGCCGGCGATACTCCCTGTTTGGGCTTGTACATAAGAATATAGAAGGAATATTAGAAGTAATGAACTAAAAAAGGTTTTAAGCATCTTAGAATTTTTGCAAAGAACCCCTTATGGTTTAACGTTTACATTAAGGCGAGGTTAAGTAAAGGTTAATTGAAGATGAACATAAGCCTAAGAATTCATGAGTGCATGCTGAATCTCCTTAGGAAATTTTATGGTTATGCTTTGTACTTACTGAATAAAGTTATTATTCATGAAAACATAACATACACAATACTTTGCAATAAAAGCAGAGAGCAACTTTTGCAAAAAATCAGAATCCATATGAAAAAAGATACCATTTCACTACGTGGCAAGCTAAAATCGTATTCCGTGCTTGCCGGATCTGTGCTTACAATGGGAAATGTAGCCGATGCACAAATAATTTATACAAATATTCCAGATACCACATTTAATGCGCAAGGTGAGTCCGGTTTAGCCATTGATCTGAACAATGATTCCATCTCCGATTTCACAATTTTTCTTTTTAAAAGTTCTTCCGGCGCAACAGTTAGAAACCGGGTTGCAGGTTTTGCTTCAAATGTTTATAATGAAATTGCAGCCACTGTAGCCGCACCGAATTATACCTATCCCGTCGTCATTCCTCAGGATGATAAAATCGGTCCTGACTTAGGATGGCAGCCATATGTTACCTCCTACTTTTGGGCCTTTGGAAAATTCTATACTTATGGAACCGGTAATCCACTTAAGTATGGTAACTGGCTTGGTGCTACCGATCAGTTTGTAGGCCTTAGAATGGGCATTGATGGACTACAACACTATGGCTGGTTGCGTATGTCGGTAGACAGCATAGCCGGAACATTAATCATTAAAGATTATGCCCTCCAGGCCTTACCTGATTCATCTATTGAAGCAGGAGACACAGGCTCCATCACGGGCATTCAAAATATAGAAGCAGCAAGTGATATAAAAATTCTGGCTTATGAAAGCCATATAATTATTTCTTCGGGGTTAGATACCAATGATGATATTGTAATTAGTATCATTGATATGAGAGGAATGATTCTAGAAAAAATCATAACCTCCGAACAGGAATATAGCTTAACTTTAGATTCCCTGCCCCAGGGTATTTATCTTGTTAGTGTTCAGCAGGGTAAGAAAACAAAAACTATAAAAGTCTCGTTGAATTAGCAGCTTTCTTATTACTGATGGCTCCTAAGCTCATAAGAGGGGAATTTGAAGAGATTCAATTTCCCCTTTTTGAATTTACATTAACTGATAAATAGAAGCAGGAGTTGCCAGAGCTTTTAGGTGATTGGGTTGGTGGTTTAAAAATAAGGAACGAATAAGGTGGAAGCGAGATAAAGCCTAAGCAATGCAGGATTATATCTATACTTTATGGGAATAACTCACCTCGAAAAAGGGATATTACCCAATATGCCTGAGGGGCGGGTAGCTAAAATATGATTTTCCCCGCTGAAAAAGCTACCCGACAAAGAACCAGATAACTTATATGCAATTTGGTTCGTGGATTTTTTGTGGGCATTTGTCCCCCACTCTATTCCCCCAAAATTATCGTATGCGCTTCCATAGTTTTGTTATTGCATTTACAAATGTGCAAGACTAAGGGCTAGGTTTTTAGAATCTTAGCTACGGAATTGAACAGAAAAATCGAACCTTAGGCAACATTTTACTCTAGGGATCACTTACTATAAAAACCGAAAGCGCCTTACGGGGCGCCTTCAGTCAAATACTCAACTTAAACTGGCTATATCTATTTTGTAATAACCAATTGATGAGACAATACATTCTCACCATCATAAATAGTTACATTATAAATTCCACTGCTAAGATTGGTTAGATCAATAACTCTGCTGATCTTTCCCTCAACAGTCAAATTGTCTATCTGAGTAACAACCTGGCCAAGTGAATTGACCAACGCTACATTAACAATCTTCGATGTTTCAGAGGTGATTTCCACCGTTACATCATTATTGGCAGGATTAGGGAAAATACTAATTCCTTTTATTGCCAAATCTTCTTCAGATTGACCAAGGCGCGCGTTGGTTGTGAAAGTTTGAATTGCAGTATAAGATGAATTGTTTCCACCACCGCATTCACTACGTACCCTATAATCATAGGTAGTGTTTGGAGAAAGACCAGTTAAGGTAGCACTTGCAGAAGTAGTGTTTACATTTGTAAAGGTAATGGTTCCGGTAACCCGGTATTGAAGGTTATAAGAAATAGCATTGCAAGCCCCTGACCAGCTAATTGTTGCCTGAGTCATAGTAACACTTGTTGCCATAAGATTAGATGGCAAAGCACAGGAATTATTAGTACTGCCTATCTTTTGAACATAAGGGCTTTTCAGTCCACCCGGGCAAACAGTAGCAACCGCAAGATCATAAGAAGTATTAGGTTGTAAGTTAGTGAAGGTATATACGGACGGAGTGATGTTTCCAGCGATGTTCGTCCAGACTGTTGTGCCTGTTACGCGATAACGGACTTTATAAGAAGCTGCTACCGGTACTGTATTCCAGTCTAAAGTGATTGTGCATGCTGTTGGATTGTTCACTGTTAGACCGGTGGGTCTCGGAATGGGTGCGCTAGCAACAGTGATTGTTTTTGTTGCATTACAGCTTCCACTGGAAACCGTTACAGTATAAGTTCCTGCTGGTATACCAGAAAGGTCCTCTGTAGTCTGGCCACCCCCATACAAATATGTGAATGGTGCAATGCCGCCGGTTACAGTAAGATTAATTGCACCCGTATTAGGACATGTTGACTTAGTAGTAACAGCTGTTACAATAGGTGTATAATCTATGGTACCACTGTAGGTAGTATTTTCCGGGTTCCAGTTAGCCCAAACCTCTGTCCAGTCATTGCTTGCTCCGAAAGCGCCGCGGTAATTAACCTGAGTAAAGAAAGGATCACTCAGGCGTGGATTAGAAAAGCTGGCGCCTGATAAACAAGGGGATCCTGGCTGGGGTAAAAAGTTAGGATCGCTCAGGTTGAATGGATCTGTCAATTGTAAAGCACTAGCGGTAGTAAAAATCTGGTTGCCGCCCTGTGTGTTGAAGTAATTTTGAATGTTAAAAGTGCTGCCAGTATTTACTGCAAGGTCAACAATGTTGCCTGCAAGAAAATTATTCTGGAATTGAAGATCATTTGCAGCCGCATTTGCTTCTGTAGTTGTTCCATCAATTAAAAGCCCTGTAGGCCAACCCAAAATCAGGGTATTATAGATAGAAGCCTCTGTATCTCTACGGAGATGTGCGCCACGCTTGAAATTCGCATTGATATTGTCCGACACGTTTTCAAGAGGGCCAACATCAGTTACATTAGTGAAAATGGGGCGCGTAGTGGGCGTATTTGTGCTGCCTGTTGCATCATTGTCTGATTCAAAGCCATTTGAACCGGAAACATCGGCAACATTCGGATCGCGTAACACCACAACAAACTGAACATTTCCTTGATATCCATTGTCAGTATCGAGGTCATCATCCGTCGCTCTAAAAGCGATGAGGTGCTTGCAATTTACGGTTCCGCCAAACCATTCGTAAGAATCATCTCCTGAGTAGCTTACCTGTACGTAATCAATGATAGTACCTGCACCTACACCACCCATAGTTAGACCATTGATTTCATTATTGGGTTGAAAAGCAATGCCCGCAAATTCAATTCTAACATAACGGATAATTCCTGAATTGTCATTCGCATCAGTACCGCCATAGACACCACTGCCATCTCCATCATCAACTCCGCCCTCTATGATGGCTGTTCCTCCAGCCTGATTGATGGGAGCTTTACCAAGAATGATCACACCGCCCCAGTCGCCATAGGTGCGTGAACCTACAGGCTGTTCAGAGGTAAATACGATTGGCTGACAAGGAGTGCCGTCAGCAATTAATTTTGCACCACGTGTAATGATCAGCGAGCCTTTGGTAGGTTTCTCACCCTGAATCAAAGTGCCTGGCTGAATTGTTAATGTAGCATTATTGGATACATACACAAATCCGCTGAGACGATAGATGTTGTTGCTCGTCCAAAGGGTATTCGAGTTAATGTAACCACTTACCGTAATGATTCCTGCAAAAGCCGAGGTCATCCAGAGAATGAAGACGGCTGTAATCGATAAAAGTTTTTTCATTTTTAAAGAGTTTTGGTTATGGCCACAAATGTATTTGCAGTGTGTTACTGCATTGTCATTCCATCATTAAGGATGAATGATCATAAGCTTATGCGGATGCCAACCATATATTATGCGCAGATGAACGAGTGTTATCTAAAGGTTATATGCACCCTCCCGCCTGGATATGTTTAGGGTGCTCCATAATAAATAAGATATTAACCAATATGATTCTACAGAATATTAACTGTTCCGTTTCATTTTTTTCTATCGGTAGTAAAAGCCACCAGCTCTTCAAGCGATCCTTTAGAGGGAGAATCAGGAAAAGTGTTTAGCAACTGCAACGCATCATTTTTATAACCCTCCATTTTTTCAATTGCATACTCTATTCCGCCGGATTGCAGAACCATTGCCATCACCTCTTCAACTTTTTCCTTATCATGATGATGATTTTTTATAGTATTGATCATCTTTCTTTTATCTGCTGCCTTTGCATTATTCAATAGGTAAATAATTGGCAGCGTCAACTTTTTCTCTTTTATATCAATACCCTTTGGCTTGCCGGTATTGTTTAAGCTATAATCCAGCAGATCGTCTTTTATCTGAAAAGCTATCCCGATCTTTTCTCCGAAGAGCTTCATCTTATTAACCCAACCTGATTCCACTCCGGCAGAGGCTGCCCCGCAGGCGCACGCTGACGATATAAGGGTTGCCGTCTTCTGACGAATGATATCAAAATAAACGGCTTCACTGATATCAAGACGTCTTGTTTTTTCAATCTGAAGCAATTCCCCCTCACTCATCTCACGAACCGCCTCTGAAACAATCTCAAGCATATTAAAATCACTGTTCGAGACTGAAAGTATAAGTCCTTTCGATAAGAGATAATCACCCACCAGCACTGCAATTTTATTTTTCCAAATGGCATTAATGGAGAAAAAACCCCGTCGCTCATGAGAGTCATCTACCACATCATCATGAACCAGCGTTGCCGTATGCAACAACTCAATCAATGCTGCAGCACGATAGGTTTTCTCTGTTACGGGTCCAAACATTTTTGCTGATAGAAATACAAACATTGGCCTTACCTGCTTACCCTTGCTTTTAACAATATAACGTGTAATGGCATCAAGCAGGGGTGTATTGCTTCTCATAGAATCCCTGAATTTCTGCTCGAAAAGTTCAAGCTCTTCCGCAATCGGCGCCTTGATATCATCCAACGTTACAGCCATAAAGAGTGGCTGTGAAAATAAAAGTTATTTAAAGGGAACACACTTCTTTATTGTGAGGGCACTATACTTTTAGCGGCATACACTCATTTTCATCCTTCAGATCTGCCGAAAGATTTACCCAAGGAAAATATTAATTTTCTTTATTCTTTCGCAATACTATGTTTATTCGAGCCATCATTAACAATTCATTTGCACAACAGAATAAAACGCTTGTCTACCTTTCCGACTACAAAATTTTTCATGGCCGAAGGGCTCTTCTCCAACATCAACAGAAAAAGAATTGCAGCAGAAAATTCTTTTTTCTCATTTCTGCGCAGAATCAGCCTGCCCCTTTCAAGAATTGCATTTTTCCTTGTGTTTTTCTGGTTTGGCTTTTTAAAGATGATGGAGTTAAGCCCGGCGCTTGCTGTAGTACATACCATTTATGATCATACGGCCTGGTTTATACCATGGAATATATTCATATTAATGTTCGGTGCCTATGAATGCATCATCGGAATTATTTTTCTTTTTCCAGGAAAGGAAAAATATGCATTGTACATGCTTGTTCCGCATGCAATAACTACGTTCGGTCCCCTCCTGGTCCTTCCGGCCCTGACGTGGAAAGGTTTTATGGTACCCAATCTCATTGGTCAGTATATTATTAAGAATCTTGTGATTATCTCCCTTGCCATCTTCATAAGCACGTACGGAGGTATAGGCCGGCTTCAAAAAAATAAATCAGTTAAACCCTATGCTGGTGATCCATTAATTATTCCTCAGAAATAATTAATCAACCAACCTGTTATTCTGAAGATGTCGCAACGAGGGTATCTTTATATTCCGCTGCGCTTTCTAACTGCTCATACCATGCAGCTCCATACTTTCTTATCAATGCCTCCTTTACAAATTCAAAAACAGATACGCCCAATAGTTTACCATTTTTACATGCCGGAGCGCATACCACCCACCGGTTATAATTCAACGCATCATACCCAGGCTGTTTGGTAATACGAACGGGGTAGAGG
>JACCZV010000162.1 GCA_013695775.1 Chitinophagales bacterium
CCCTTAGACCCCTGAGTGCTCATCAGGCTGCATCAAAATTCTTAGGCAACATGAATTCCATTTGGGAAATTGTTAACCATCTAATTGGCTGGCGTGAAGCTATTCTTAAAAAATTGATGGGTGAAAATATCGCATCGCCTGAAAACAACTTTTTCGAACCCATTATTAATTCATCCGATAAGGCGTGGCAGGAAACATTAGTACGCTTAAAGGCTTCCCAGCAAAAGTGGGTGGAAATGGTTGAAACGATGAATGAGGATCAGTTAGATGAAGTATTGACTCCTGCAAGTCAGACTAAATATTACCTCATTGAGGGAATACTTCAGCATGATGCTTATCACCTGGGGCAGATTGTGCTATTGAAGAAGTTTGTATGAACGATCTATATAACAAGAGTCTTCCACAACAACCGCACGCCGAAATAAATTATTCCGCAGCCAACAGCTTTTGAAATAAGGCTGATAGTGCGAGGCGTCATGAAGTGTTTGAGTTTTATCGCAAGAAAAGTTTTGAATAGGTCGAATCCAAAATTGCACATTACTGCTGTGGTGAAGAGCAGCACTTTATCATTGTGAGCATATTCATGATTCACAGAAACAAGGCTCATCGCGCTAAGCCAATAAACAAATACAAAGGGGTTGAGAGTATTTATTAATAACCCCTTTACCACGAACAAAGCTACGCCTGAGTGATCCGTGTCTGTTATCTCTACATATCTTCCGGGAGTTGTTGAATGTATTATATGGTAGATTCCGAACATGATAAGCATTGATCCACCTACGACACCAATGATATTTCGTACCTCACTGTTTTGTACCAGACTGATCATGCCAAGAAAGCATGCACTGATGATGATGGCATCGCTAATTAACACTCCAACAGCAATGCTTATGGCATAACGGTATCCACGTCTAATGCTTGTCTCAATGATTGTGAAGAAAACAGGGCCGAAGGAAAATGCAGTAATAATTCCAAGTAAAATTCCTTTATAAATAAGCTCTGATGTTGTATGTATCACAGGTTGTTTGCGTTTCAGTCATGTTTTATTGGTCTGAAAAAACAAAGTAAAAGCATTGAAGGGTTCTTATGTATAATGGCGAAGGTGAGATGAAATCAATTACAAAGAAGTCCCTTATCAGTAAAGAATATTTCAGACAAATCTCTTTATGATGCTACTAACCTCTGCGCCATAATGACCGCCAAAGAGATTGACATGAACAAGCAGAGGATATAGATTATAGACATCCACACGTTTCTCAAAATTCTTTTCCTGTGGAAATGTTTCGTTATAATAGGGATAAAAGGAACCATCGAAGCCCCCAAACAATTTCGACATCGCCAAATCCATTTCGCGATGGCCATAATAGATAGCAGGATCAACTAACCTTGCCAATCCATCTTCACCAATGATGAAATTCCCTGACCAGAGGTCACCATGAACTAAGGACGGTTTCTCCTCAGGAAAAATTTCATTAAGCTTTATATAAAGTTTCGCGAAACTTCGATGCATCTCTTTTTCAATTTTTCCTTCATCTATTGCTTTTTTCAGCTGGGGTTCCATCCTTCTAAGGATAAAGAAGGAGATCCAGTCACTCGTTGTTTCATTCGTTTGTGCCAGTGAGCCAATATAATTGTTATGGTCAAGGCCAAATAAATCCTGATGATGCCGATGCAGGGATGCGAGCTTCGTTGCAAAATCTTTCCAAAATCCTGTTGCTGGTTTCTCCTCCGTGATCCATTGAATTATGAGAAAAATTTTACCCTCAGTTTCACTCTTTACAACCACCTCCGGAGCAATAGCGGGAACCATCTGGTTCAACAATGTCAATCCACGTGCTTCCGCGTCGAACATTGTGGGAAATGCTTTCGCGTCATTTACTTTCATAAAAAATACTCCCGATGAGGTATTCAATCTGTAGCATTCGTTAAGGCAGCCGCCTTCTACAGATTGAAGCGATTGAACCATAACCCTTTTTCCAAACCTGTTGGATAGGAGGTCTTGTGCCGTCAATCTAAAAAAATCATTCAAAAAATACTTTCATTTTCGAAAAGATACTGCATTTTTAGATTGCTTTGTTTTGCCGCATGTATTCCTTTCTCGACATTGAAACCACTGGCAATCACGCCATGCGCCATCATATGACGGAGATTGCGATTCTGAATTATGACGGTGTTGCAATAACAGACCGCTTCATCACGCTGCTTCGCCCGGCTTCGGAGGTCCCTTTTTTTATTTCACAGCTTACTGGCATCACCCGCGAGATGGTTTATGATGCACCGTTGTTTGAAGAGGTAGCCGATAAGATTGACGAGCTCACATATGGTAGAATTTTAGTTGCGCACAATGCTCATTTTGATTACACCTTTCTGAAACAGGCTTTCTCTGCCCTCGGTAAAACATATCAGCGAAAAATTCTATGTACTCTTCGTCTTAGCAGGAAAATTTTACCCGGCCTGCCCTCCTATGCACTGAATAAGCTTTGTCGTTCGCTGAGTATTTCACAATGCCGGGCACATCGTGCAGAAAGTGATGCCCAGGCAGCCCTGGAGGTATTTGGTCATCTTAAAAAAGTCGATCAGGAAGATTTGATAATGAGATCTCTTGTAAAGAAAGATGCTGAGTACAATTATCCTCCCAACCTTTCATATGAAACACTCAGGATTCTGCCAGAATCTTCAGGAATTTATTATTTTATTGATCAGCAGGGTAAGGTGCTTTATATAGGCAAAGCAAAAAGCATTAAGCATAGAGTAAATAGTCATTTTGTAGTGAGCTCTTCTACAAGGATGCGCACCCCGCTGATGAACAGCATTCACAACATCCGTTATACGGTATGCGGCAATGAGCTCGTTTCCATGTTACTGGAGTCTGCTGAGATAAAAAAGCATTTCCCTCCATTCAACATTGCACAAAAATTCACTGATTTAAATTATGGAATATATGGTTATGAAGATGGGAATGGATACCAGCGCTTTGGCATCAGGAAACTAAAATACCAGGATCGGCCGCTGCTTTCGTTTCCGGCGTTACCTCATGCAAGGGCGTTTCTTTCAAATAAGATTAAAGAATTCAAGCTATGTGCGAAGCTGAGTGGCCTGCAGCGCATGCAGGGTGCGTGTCTGGATCACCCTGATGGTATTTGTGATGGAGCTTGCTGTAGCAAAATTTCACCCATGGATTACAATATGCGGATGAACAATGCACTGAAATCCTTCAAATCAGAAAACCGGAGCTTCGCGGTAATTTGTAGTGGAAGAACGGAAGCAGAGTGCTCTATTGTAATGATCGAAGATGGAAAATATCTGGGTTTTGGATTTGCGGAGAAAGCGAAGGCTCCTGCTGATTTTTCTTCGGCTAAGGAATTGATTGATCATTACAATGATAACCGTGAAGTGCAACGAATAATTTATAGTTTTCTTAATAAGAACAATGCATACTCTTTATTAGCTGCTAAAAGCACCGACATTTCGGATTCTGTGCTTAAGGAAGAACCTTCTTTATTCACCTGATGAGGGAAGTTTCCAATATTGCGGAAAATCCATTCTAAGAATGATCCATGCTGGTTTATAATGTAACCATGAAAGTTGATAAGGAGGTTGAAGCAGACTGGCTTGTATGGATGAAGAGCTGTCATATTCCTGATGTGCTGTCTACCGGACAATTTATTGAATCAAGAATGTGCAGGCTCATTGACGAAACAGATGATAAAGATCCGACCTATGTGATTCAATATCACTGTGAAAATATTGAAAACTTCAAACGTTATATCGCTGAATTTGCACCAGCACTGAGAGAGGACTATCATACCAGATTTAAAGATAAGTTGGTTGCCTTCAGGACACTGATGGAGGTGGTATAATAGTTATGTTTAAAAAGTGTAATGTGCAGATAGCCTACCTTTGTTGAAACCTCTCTCTTGAAACAAATATTTATTCTGCTATTGACGATTGGATTCGGAAAAATTTTTGCTCAAACTTATCATCCCTTTCCTGAGAACGAAGCAGTATGGCATGAGGAGGCTTGGGGGATTGGGTGTCCTGTAATTCCCTGTGAATATGATCAGTACATGTATAGTGGAGATACAGTTATAAATGGTTATTTATATCACAAGCTATATTTGAGTTATAAATTTCTTGGCCAGGTAACTCAATCAGGTTATGTGGGGTTTATCAGACAAGATAGCCTGGCGAAGAAAGTTTACTATATCACATTAGGGGGACCCTATGAAAATCTGCTTTATGATTTTAATCTTCAAGTAGGTGACTTTTATCCTGAAACCTACAATCATAATTCACAGGATACCTTTATTATCAGTAAGGTTGATTCCATCCTACTAAATGGATCCTATAGAAAAAAATACACCTTATTACCCCTGTTGTTTCAGGGGATACTTTGGCAGTGATAGAAGGAAATAGGATCAACAAGCGGATTGTTCCATCAGATGTACAACGGCTTAGGATTTGATATTATAATATACTTCTGTGCTTCCAGGAAGATGGGCAAACAGTTTATAGTCCATTTAATGACGAATATTGTACAATCCTGGATGTACCTAATATCTATTCTTCCGAGATGAAGATATCTACTTTTCCTAATCCCCTTGCAAAAGGGGAAAGCCTGGAAATAAAAACAAATAATGATTTTAATATGGAGTTAGCAATTACTAACGCAACGGGGTTAAATGTTTGGGAAATCACATGTTGAATCTAATGCACACTTAATAAATACTTCTGATTTTCAGAGTGGCGTTTATACCCTCAAGGTTTTTAAAGAAGGTAAATTTATCGCGGTAAAAAAATTAATTGTTTTATAACCCTGGCTTCAGAACCTTGATGGGAAGTTGTAGAATAGCTTGTATTAAGATCGGAGCCTTCAATTAGTATTCTACTCATGGCCTGATTCACTTTCAATCATAATATAAGGAGTATTTCTCTCCCAAATTAATAAATTGGTAATTTTGTCCTAAATTTAAGGACAATTGTCTAATTTAGATCTTATGAAAACAAAAGAAATAAAGATAAAAGATAAGCTTGACAATGCCATTGTTTCTTTGACCAGACGGCAGGCTCAAAAAAATTTGACATATTCAAAATTCTTTACAAATAAGATGCTAATGATTCAGGTAATTAGAGAAGGAGTTCCCTATTCACTATTTAATTTAATCCAGCTTCACTCTCCGTTTAGCGAAAATGACTGGGCAAATTTCCTAGATATTTCTACAAAGTCTTTACAACGCTATAAACAAGCTTCTAAACAATTTAAACCCATTTTATCTGAGAAAATTATCGAAATGGCGGAAGTAACAAATGTTGGATTGGATGTTTTTGGCAGTATGGAGAAACTTAAACTCTGGTTAGATACACCGAATTTTTCATTAGGGTCTCTGAAACCAATTGAATTACTGAAAGATTCTTATGGGAAAGAAATGGTAATGGGAGAGCTTATCCGCATTAATTATGGAATTCTTGCATAGTGGAAGTATATAGACTATCCAGGCAAAAGTTTGCAGGTAATCTATCTGGAAAAGGAGCCGCGATGAAGGGTGCAAGGTGGAACTCGGTAGGAGTAGAACTCATTTATACTGCAGCCAATCGCTCTTTAGCAATGGCAGAAATTGCGGTGCATTTTTCTTTGGCAACATTGCCGGGTGACTATGTTATGATAATTATTTTTCTTCCAGATGACATATCCATTGAAAAACTGAATATCTCGGATCTGCCAGATGATTGGAATATATTTCCACACTCAACATCCACTCAGTCGATTGGGAATAAATTTGTGGTTGAGAATAAATATTGTGTGCTTCAAGTTCCATCATCGGTTACATTAGGTGACTTTAATTTTCTTATCAATCCAAACCACACAGATTTTAAAAGGATCAAAATAATTGATACGGTTGATTTCCCGTTAGATAAAAGGATCTTCAGGTAAAGCTGAAGTTCCGATTATCTTTTGTTTACTCCTGATAATATACTCTCTTCACTCTTCGTGAAATAGTGCTTAACACTTCATAGCAAATGGTGTTAGACCATTGAGCAAGCTGCTGCACCGGCAATGCATCACCAAACACAATTACTTCATCTCCCTCTTCTGCATCAGCAATATTGGTGATATCAATCATCGTCATATCCATATTTATATTTCCGACTACGGGCGCAAGCTTTCCACGAACAAGCATTTTACCTCCACCGCGACTCAGCGTGCGGTCTAATCCATCGGCGTAACCGATGCCTATGGTCGCGATCGTCATGTTGGCTGATGCAATGCCCATTCGGCCATAGCCAACAGTTTCACCTGCCTGAATTTTTTTAATCTGCGAAATGATCGTCTTTAGCGTGCTCACGGAGCGAAGCTGAGTCTGCACTTTAGCGGTAACATCAATTCCATATAATCCAATCCCTAAACGAACCATATCAAACTGCGCTTCTGGAAAACGCACGATGCCGGCCGAGTTCAGTACATGACGCAATACAGGATAGCTCAACTGCTTCATAATAGTTTCGCTCATGGTAGTGAACATGCTGATCTGCCTCTTTGAATATTCATCCAGTAACGGATCTTCGCTGCAAGCAAGATGAGTGAAGAGTGATGCGATGCGAAGGGTTTTATTATTTGCTATCAGTTGCTGCAATTCGTTCATATCCTCTTCTTCAAATCCTAATCGATTCATACCTGTTTCAAGCTCAAGGTGCACGGGGTATCCGTTTGCATTCTTTTCGGTAAAAGAAAGGGCGTGTATAAATTGTTTTAAGAGGCGGAGGCTATAAAGCTCCGGCTCAAGGTTATAATGGATTATGCTGTCAAAGCTTTTCTGTTCCGGATTCATTATCATTATAGGAATAGATATGCCTGCCTTGCGAAGCTCTACTCCCTCGTCAGCATAGGCCACTGCCAGATAATCTGCCTTATGGAATTGCAGTGCATTCGCCACCTCAAAGCTTCCACTGCCATATGAGAATGCCTTTACCATAACCATGATGAGCGTTTCCGGCTTTAACACAGATTGATAAACGGCAAAATTGTTGAGCAATGCATTCAAATCTATTTCAAGGATGGTTTCATGTGCCTTTTGCTCAAGACGCTTCGCGATGCGTTCAAACTCAAAAGCGCGTGCCCCTTTAAGCAGGATTGTCTCATCATGAAACTGATCGGTTGAAAAGCTTTTCAGAAAATCTTCCGTTGATGGATAAAACGATGTAGAGAGGTTTTCTTTTTTTTCAAATAAATTCCTTTGCCTGGTGATGTCCGAGCCAATGCCAATTAAACGATGCACAGCTTTAGATTCTACCAAGGCGCTCACATCCCCATAGAGTTTTTCATCGCTTACACCACTTTGCAAAATGTCAGATAAAATCAGCGTTCTTTTTGAATGTTGTCTTTGCCGGCTTAAAAAGTCAAGTGCGATCGCCAGCGAATTGAGATCTGAGTTGTAGCTGTCATTTATGAGTGAGCTGTTATTGATTGCATCATTCATCTCTAACCGCATACCTACCCTGTTCAGATCAGCCATTCGCTTTTCAATAATCGAAGGCTCAATCTTCAGGTAACGCATCAGGATCCAGCAGTGAATGGCATTCTCAACAGAGGCATCATCAATAAATGGAATAGTAAGGGAATAGCTCTCCTTATTTTGATGGATAGTTATTGTAGTGAAAGATGTATTCTTCACAATTTCCGCTACCTGTACATCAGCATCTAGGTGATTTTTAGACCATGAAAAAGTTTTCAATCCATTGAAATCAGCATCTGCTTCTTTTATCTTAACTCTTGCAGCTATCAGGCATTCATTGATGTCAAGATAATCGCGACAGAAAATAATGATCTCGCAGTGTAGGAAGAGCTTCAGCTTTTCATTTATCTTTTGACGAATATTAAGGAACCCTTCTCCATGTGCTTTGCCTATGTTCGTAAAAATTCCGATATCAGGCTGAATGATTTTTTGAAGATTTTGCATCTCATCGGCTTGCGAAATGCCAGCTTCAAAGATGGCAAGCTCATGCATCTCATTCATCTGCCAGATGGAGAGGGGCACACCTATCTGCGAGTTGTAACTCTTAGGACTGCGAATGATGTTGTAGTCGGGTTGAAGCAACTGGTAGAGCCATTCCT
>JACCZV010000172.1 GCA_013695775.1 Chitinophagales bacterium
ACTATACTCCCCTTATACCAATGGGGCTTTGATTCAGGAAAAGATGAAATGCAAGATATTCAATGGCATCCCAACTCTGTCG
Organism: Chitinophagales bacterium; assembly: GCA_013695775.1. Classification (GTDB taxonomy): domain Bacteria; phylum Bacteroidota; class Bacteroidia; order Chitinophagales; family UBA10324; genus JACCZZ01. Next base: position 83 of record JACCZV010000172.1, read on the forward strand.
ATATTTATTATACAAAATGGAAAAATGGACTGTACAAAGTAAATGTCAATGAAAAAAAGGAAATTCTAATTAAGGAAGGGTGCGATTCGAAAGCGTATGAGGTAATTTCAATTTCAGCAGATGGTACTAAAATGATCACAGAAAGAGTAAACTCCTATGTTGAAAATGCTAATACTGCCATACAAACTTATGTGCAAAATTCAAGAATTTACATCATGAATATAGATGGCTCTGATGAGCATGAAATCGTGTTGCCGCTTAATTAAGTTCCTTCTTTGTTATTGATTTAGTAGTTTAAAGTACATGGTGAACATGATATGGAAGAATCAGTTATGAAACTATTGAACACGATCAATATCAGACACTTTCTTAAAGTGCGGGTCACCGAAACGAATACCTATAAATGCCCCAATTGAAATATCAGCAGGGGGATTGGTAAAAATGTACAGCTTATTTCTTAGTCCAATACTCATTCGTGAAAAGGGAAAATAGTTAATTTGAAAACCTAAATTACAACCAGGATCGTTACGGTATTTTCCATATACGCTTATTTCAGGGAATGAATTGTCGACAATGTAATTAAAATAAATATCCATTCCTGAAATAAATGATAGACCAGCAAATGTTTCAAACGTTAACCTATGATCAGAAGAGTTATATATATTATAACCCAAAGATCCATCAATGAGCCAATCATCACGTGAGAAAACATCACCAGTTGAAAAGTCTTCATCACGAAAACCATGAGTGTAAAGACTGTGACCTGTATATGAAATATCAGAATGAATAATAAACTTACTATCAATAATTCTTGAATACCCACCCTGCCAAATCGGAGCATTTACGGTCCAATCGAAAAAACGTACTCTTCCAACTCCAATCCAAAATTCATTTTTTATTTGCGCAGCAACAAATGAAGAAATTCCAAAAAGAAAGAGCAAAAGAAATGTTAAGGATAGTGAAAACAAAGCTCTCATGTGATTGTAATTTGTAAGTAAAAAAATGAAAAGCTAGTTTCCCACTTCAAATTTTATAATTTGATTAGTTGTAATTATCCCTATTTTAAAGTGATTAAATTTTAAATATAAAGCCAGAAAAATACCCTCTTTCTCCCACTCCAACCAAAACCTAACCACCAGCAAGCTCTTTTAGCTTTTCCTCGAGTTCAAACTCATCGCCCTCTACATAACCATTATGAATATAACTGATGTTGCCATTTCTGTCGGCTACGATAGTATACGGAACATTTTGAAAACTTAGCGCTCTTTTTAAATCCTGGTTGGGATCGAGCAGAACGCGATAAGGCCAGCCTGAGCCGTCCACAGTAGGTTTTACTTTAGTGATATTTCGGGAATCATCTATCGAGACAGCTATCAGCTCCACATTATATTTCATCTGCCACTCTTCATAGAGGTCCATGATATTGGTAAGTTCCTTTTTGCAGGGTACACACCATGTTGCCCAGAAGCTTAAAATGATGATCTTGCCGTCTTTCGAGAGTTGGCTTACATCCACCTTATTGCCATCCACATCTGAAAGTTCAATTGAGGGTAATTTTTTATCCTGTCCAAGAGAAAGTTGAATGTTTAGAAAACAGGCAAGTGCGAAAAAGCAACAGAGAGCTTTGTTATTCATGGTATCTTTTAATTGAAGAGTAAATTTATGAAACGGTTACCGATGAGGCATTCAAAACACAAGCCTGAAAATAGCTTGGGACCTAAGAAACTCAGCATCATTAAAAATTTATCTTTGTCAAGTAAGTCTCGCTTCACTCATTTTACATTTTAGATAAAGGATTCAATGCCGCGGAAGCTTTTCGTTTTAACAGTCTCGCTGCTGGTTGGCATGCATTCCTTTTCTCAGACTGGTAATCTTTCCGGCGACCTGCAAACGAATGTGAACCTGTTTCAGCGCGATTCTTCGATCGGAGCCTTTAATACTCCTCTTTACGATAATTACTTTACTGGCATTGAATCATGGTTGAATGTAAATTACAACATTGCGGGATTCACCGCCGGGATACGCATAGATGGATACCTGAATTCAAACCTTATAGATCCAAATAACGCCTTTACTGGTGCTGGCATAGGATATTATTATCTTGAAAAGGAGGTTGGCGATCTGATAATTCGCGGAGGATATTTTTATGAGCAATTTGGAAGCGGCATTGTATACCGTTCGTATGAAGACCGCGGATTGGGTATAGATTACGCAAACTTCGGCATCAGCTTAAAATACCGGTTGGGTGAAAATTTGCTGATTAAAGGCATCGCTGGTTTAGAAAAAAATTTATTTTCACTCTATAAGCCAACTATAAAAGGATTAAATGCAGAGGGAAACTTTAAGATTTCAGATGATATAAGAATCACTCCCGGAGCCACTTTGTTAAATCGTACCCTTGATCAGCAATCGATGGATTTCGTGGTGGCAACAATCAACAGCTATGATTCTGTTGATCGCTTCGTGCCTCAGTATAATGTATATGCCTACTCAGGATACTATACCATAACAGTGAAAGATTTTAGCTGGTACCTTGAAGCAGCGGGTAAGTCGCACGAGGCCATACGCAGCGCCGACGGACAACTAATTGATGTGCCAGGAACGGTGCTTTATACCTCTCTCGCCTATTCTATAAAAGGGTTAGGACTTACCGGTCAGTTTAAGCGGACAGAAAATTATGTGTTAAGAACATCGCCGAATGAAACTCTGCTGAAGGGCGTATTGAATTATATTCCCCCAATGGCACGGCAGAACGCCTTAAGATTGCCTGGGCGATATCAACCAGCAACTCAATATCTGGGTGAGCTCGCTTATGAGGTAGATGGTACTTATACACCGTTGAAGGGATATACTCTAGAGGTAAGCTATTCAAACATCCGAGGGTTGAACAATGCTCCCTTCTGGACTGAGCTCTACGGACAGATGGAGGTCTCGCGCAATAAAAAATTCCAATATCTGGTGGGAGCTCAGTATATATTTTATAATCAGCAGATATATTTGAGTGAACCGCTTCCTAACCAGACGGCAATAACACCTTTTACAGAACTAACTTACAGGCTTACCAGGAAGACTTCGCTTCGTTTTGAACTGCAATACCAGCATACCGATGAAGACTACGGATCATGGGCCTTTGCTCTTGCTGAATATAACATTGCTCCTCGATGGTCGTTCTCAATTTCAGACATGTATAATATTGATCCTAATCCTGAAAAGGCGGATGAAAAAAATCATTATTACAACTTTTTTGCAGCATACACTAAAAACGCCAACCGCTTTTCACTGGCATATGTAAAGCAAGTGGCAGGAATAAATTGTACCGGTGGTGTCTGCCGTTATGAGCCTGCTTTCTCAGGCCTGAAGTTCAGCCTTACATCAAGTTTTTAGATTAATTTTATGGATACGCACATCATTTAAATTTCAACGCCGTTTCAGAATTATCTTCTACTAATTCTAATTAAATATTATAAGTCTTCATGAGACAATTACTTTATCTCTTCCTCCTTTTCTTCTTTTCCATCTTTCTTGCATGTGAAGAAGTTGGGCCTCCGGTTAACCTCAGTGGTGGTGGCACAGGAGGTAACGGCGGAGATTCAAGCAATCAGAGAATTGTGCTGATGGAGGAATTTACTGCCGTGGCATGTATCAATTGTCCAAAAGGTCATGAAATCATAGCGGATTTACTCGATTCCTTTCCCGGAAGAATTGAGGTGGTGGAAATTCATAGTGGCGATCTTGCAGAGCCAATCAATGATACCGATCCTGATTTCAGAACCGTTGACGGAAACGACTTAACCAATTATTTAGGACCCTTTCCATTCCAGCCTTCAGCTTCTATTGATCGAAAGTTGTGGGAAGTTGCTCCCGGAGATTTTCAGAGGCTGGTAGACAGGAGTTTTTGGAGCACATTTGTAAAATCTGAATTAGACAGCGCAGCAAAGGTGAAATTAACCATAGAGAAGGATTACAATTCATCTTCACGTGAGTTAAATGTTATTTTGAATGCTGAATTTTTGGAAGACATATCCGATATCGTAAACGCAACAATATTGATCACGGAGAGCGGAATGGTTGCCGCGCAGGACGATGGACCGGTAGAGGTCATAGAGGATTATGTTCATAAATATGTATTGAGAGATATTCTCACCAACTACAGCGGTGAATTAATCAATGCATCGACAACGACGGGAAACACATGGGCCCTCTCTAAATCCATAACGCTGCCATTGGAGTGGAATGCTGATAACTGCCGCATTGTTGCCTTTATAGCGAAGGCCGTTGGCAATTATGATGTATTGCAGGTGGTAGGTACACCGGTAAATTAATTTTTTTAAGGAATAGCTAACAATGAAAACAAAGAATATTTTAAAAAGTATCGGCTATACTGCCGGAGTGTTTGTGCTTGTTATTTTTTTAGCCTATTGTTCGAAAGTGGATCAGATTCCATTTGTTGATTTTGTGATTGACCTTACTGATCCTCAATACAGCACTCTACTCAACCTTGGTGGTTATGTACATGAGGGGGAGGTGATTGTGTTTCACGGTATAGACAACAATTATTACGCTCTGTCGAAGTTCTGCACGCAGGATGGTTGCGATTTGCAATACGCCGTTGCTCAAAATGAAATTACATGCCCCTGCGATGCCAGCAAGTATGATTTACATGGAGCTGTTATCATGGGGCCCGCGTCCTCGCCGCTCTATGAGTATCTTACCCAGCTCACTGGTACACAACTGCATATTTATACTCCATAACAGCACCTAAAGCAATCCGCAACAGCAATGCTCTGCCGTCTGTTTGAAGGAACTTCTTTTTGATTTATGAATTAAAAGGATGTACTTCGCGAAAAAAATTATGGGATTCTTCAATAAAATTTTTGGTGGAAAGCAGCAGGAAGGACAGGGGATGGCAGCTCAGATTCTCTCTCAGCTTACCACCGACCTTAATCTTAGTGGTGATCAACTCGAAAAGATAAAATCTGCCTTTCAGCAATTTAGAGAAAAGCGCAAGGCAGCAAAGGAATCAGGGGCTAACATGAAAGAGCAGATGCCCGCTGCCAGACAACAGCTTAAAGAACAGATATTATCTTTTCTTAACGATGAGCAAAAGGAAAAATTCAGGGCCAACATTAGTAAATATAAAGACTTTTTTCAGAAGTAGGTAAGGGTTTAATGTGAGTGAATCAAGTACAGCATAGCATGACTACCCAGCCTGTTTAAAGGAACTTGTTTCAAGGTGTCAATTAAATTAATTAAAGACGAGATGCTGAAATAAATCAGCATGACTAAGCACTTGCAGAAAAGATGCTGAAAAATCCTGAAGCAAGTTCAGGACAGCAGAACTAACCCCGTCACCCTGAACTTGTTTTAGAGACTCAATTTGATCAAAGAAGAGATGCTGAAATAAATTCAGCATGACGAAAGCACTTGAAGAGATGCTGAAATAAAATCAGCATGACGAAGCACTTACAGAAAAGAGCTGAAAAATCCTGAAACCAGTTCAGGACAGCAGAACTCACCCAGGCCCGTCACCCTGAACTTGTTTCAGGGTCTCAGAAATTTATCACAACCTATTTGAATTCTGGGGAGCAGATGAAAGGTTGCAGCTTTCCAGTATTTCATCAACATAAATCCGGTCATTACTCAGCCTCGGTACTTTATTCTGCCCGCCTAATTTACCGATTGATTTCATGTAATCAATAAATCCGTTCTTT
>JACCZV010000149.1 GCA_013695775.1 Chitinophagales bacterium
TCCGTATGCATCAATGTCATATAGACAGAGTTACCCCGCTCTCGTTCTATCTCATGGTAATCAGAAATGGATGTGCCTTCGTCTACACTTCCTCTGCGGTTTATCAGCCCAGCTTCAAACATCATAGTTTCTGCAAGCGTAGTCTTACCTGATTTAGATGCACCAAGCAGCACTATGTTTTTTATGTGCTTGTCGTCGTAAACTTTCATAAGCGGCAACGTTTTTATGAGTGATTAAACAACCGGATCCTCTTCTCCTCCTGGAAAATTTTAGGCTATAGTATTTTTGGTTTCGTTAAAAATAGGAAAGAAAGGCACCATTGCAAATAATAGTGACAAACCAGTTAAAATAACTTAATCATTTTTTAGATATGATTATTTTATTTTGCCAGATTTTTCTTATATATTCGTGTCTTTCACTAAAGCTATCATTTGCACGGCTAATTTCCAGCTTCACTGCAGAGGTAATGTTATATGGACTTAACTATATCTGATACTCTTTACCAGCAAATATTTGAATCACTTGATGAAGCTATCGCGATAGAAGACACAGATGGTATCATCATTGAGGTGAATTACAATATGTGTGTGCTCACAGGTATGAGCCGGAACGATTGGATAGGACAGCAAGGTTTACTGGCAGTAATTTCCAGTGAGTGGAAGGAGGAGTATACAAGTCTTATGAATGAGTCCCCTGCTAACAAGGGGTGGCAGGCAGAAATGTTTATAAAGCGTCCTGCTCAGCCTGGATTTTGGGCCTTGTTGAAAGGTTACCCATTGTTAGGTGACCATAATAGCCTTTATGGTAAGATCTTCACCTTATCAGATATTACAGAGACTAAGAGACAACTCACAGAATTGAGGCTCAGCGATGAACGTCTTCGTTTTCTATTAGAGGCCTCTTCAGAAGGAATTGTGATTCATGAAAAAGGAATAATCACGGACGTTAATGATGCTACATTAAGAATGTTGGGTTATGCTGGAGATGAAGTTATAGGTAAATCAATTCTTGATTTTACACCCCCTAAAGGACATCTCTTAATTATGGAGGCGATTAAAAAAAATCTCCCAATTTCTGTGATAGGAGAAGTTTATGACAGTCAGAAAAAAATTCACTTTGTTGAGCTTACAGCAAAAACGATTGAATACAGCGGAAAACAAATTAGAGTTCTATTACTTAACGATATCTCAGAGTTAAGGGAAAAGCAGATTGAAGAGCAACGACTGTTATCTATCATAGAAGCAAGTCCCTTTATAGTAGCAATGATGGACAGAAATGGGCTTCGTTATATGAATAGGACAGGTAGAGATTTAATGGGATATGAGGCCGGGGAGGACATCTCGCATCTGGGAATAAAAGATATTTTGAAATACCCCACTGATGAATCTATAGTCAGTCAAGCGCTGTCCTCGGCCATACAAATGGGTTCCTGGAAAGGTCAGACCATATTTAAGACAAAAGATGGCCGGGACCTCCTTGTATCACAAACGATACTTCCACATACAGATGAGCATAATGAGATAGGTTTTTTTTCAACGATTGCAGAAGATATTACAGAACGTAGCAAAGCGGAGCAATCATTGATGGTGAGTCGGGAGAGACTTAAATATTTTATGGATGAAAGCCGTGAAGGCCTTATTATCCATGAGAATGGCATTGTGATAGACTTCAACAATACAGCGCAGAGGATTTTCGGATATAGCATGGAAGAGCTTACAGGCAAGGAAATTCTTAGGCTTTATGATACCTCCTTTCATAGTGAGCTGAAACAAAAGCTGGTTCTTAAAGACACCTATTTTGAGGAAGTAACCGGCGTAAAAAAGGATGGGACGAAATTTGACGTGGAACTATTTTCGAGGCCTCACACATACCGCGGTAAGGAAGTGCGCGTAATGGGAATTCTCGATATCACCTCCAGAAAATCTGTTGAGCGGGCCCTTCGGAGCAGTGAGGTGCTGTTGAATGCGGCCATAGAGGGTACCAATGTTGGAATATGGGACTGGAATCTAATTACAAATAAAGTTCTTTTTAATGAATCATGCAGGAAGATTTACAAACAGGAACAAGCCGCGCTATATTTCGACAAATGGAAAAACAATATTCACCCTGCTGATCTGCCAGATTTTTTAAATAAGTTACGAAAACATTTATATGGTGAATCTCCAATGTTTCAACACATTTATCGGGCCCGCCGGGACAGTGGAGATTATATAGTGATTGAAGCAAAAGGTAAATTGGTAAGGGATGAGAATAATATGCCGGTTAAAATTGTCGGTACTGCTGTTGACATAACAGAACGCCAGCAAATGGAGGATGCCCTCCGCAAGAGCCAGGCGCAACTATCGGCCCTTATCGAGAACCGTGAAGAGGCTATCTGGTCTGTTGATACTGAAAAAAGGATTTTAAATTTCAATAGACCCATAGCGGAAATTTTCAAGTCTCTATGGGGTGTAGAGTTGAGGCAGGGAAATGTGATCACAGACGGGCTGCCTGTCAAGATGGCTAAAAAGTGGACACACAGATATGACCGTTGTATTAAGGGAAGTTCGTATTCTTTTGTGGATGAATTTATCTTAAATGAAAAAAAATCTTTTGTGGAATTTTCTCTAAATCCTTTGCATGTAGAAAATGGCAACATCCTTGGCGTCTCCGTTCTTGCCAGGAATATTACACCACAAAAGGCCTTTGAGAAGTCGCTGCAAGAGGCTAAAGAAGCTGCCGAAGCGGCCAATAGCACAAAAAGTCAGTTCCTTGCTAATATGAGCCACGAGATCCGCACACCCATGAATGGGATTATTGGTTTTGCCGAGCTGCTGCTCAGATCGCGGCTTACCGCTGCACAGCGCGAATACCTGGGGATTGTAAGGCATTCGGCTGATACATTACTGATTCTAATCAACGATCTTCTCGACATTTCTAAGATTGAATCCGGCAAGCTGGAGCTTGTAAATAATGAATTCAATTTTCATGCATTGCTGAAAGAAGTGGTTCGTACTTTCCAGGTGAAAACAAAGGATCAACAATTAAAAATTGTCTTACGCATTGATAAAAAGATTCCTCCTGTAATCATTGGTGACGAAATGCGTTTGAGACAAGTTTTCGTAAACCTCATTGGGAATTCTGTAAAATTTTCGAAAAACGGAACAATCAGGGTTCATTCCCTTTGCAAGCATTTTCTGGACAAAACATTAACAATATATACAGAAGTTACTGATGAAGGTATAGGCATAGAAAAGGAGAAGCAAAATCTCATTTTTGAACCGTTTAATCAAATTGACGACCCACTGACACGTCAATATGGGGGTACAGGGTTAGGGTTATCCATCGCAAAAAAGCTTGTGAATATGATGCATGGAGAAATAGGTGTGGATAGCGAGCCGGGAAAGGGGAGTAAGTTCCATTTTACTGTTCAGATGAATATATCCGGAGATTTCCAATGGAAGGAAAAAACTCCTGTTTCCAGGAAAAATTAATTTCATAATTTCGTTACTGAAAACTTTAGGGGTGTTCCAAATTGGAACTGAGATCAAACCCTTAACACCTGATCGGGATAATGCCTGCGAAGGGAAAAGTTCATTTGATCCCACCTTCAGTTTTCATTTACAATTTCGCAAAGGTTAATTTTTGAATGCATCGTTGCATGCAACATCATCCTATCGCTCATGAGAATAAAAATAAATGGTAATTGGATGCAGCTTGGGGATCACCACAGGTTGCTTGATGTACTAACCAATCTGTCGCTTTCGAATAAAACTGGAATGGCTGTAGCTGTAAACACAGAGGTTATACCAAAGAGAAATTGGGATGAATTTATTTTGAAGGAGAGTGATGACCTGATAATTATTGAAGCTGCACAAGGAGGTTGAATGTGTACTGAATGTTTTCAAGATTGCCTTACTTTCTTCAACCATATAACAAACAAACAAACAAGCAAATAAAGTTTCGCGATAACGATTCACTCATGAAAAATCAGAGCAAATTACCTGGCGCTGCCGCAATCACAAGGACACCTTTTCCTAAGTCAAAGAAAATATATGTAAGAGGAAGGCTTCATCCTGTAGAAGTGGCTATGCGTGAGATTGAAACAGAGGATTTAATTCCTACTGCTCGTTCCTTTAAATCAACAAATGGAAGCATCCCACAAAAAAATATTAAGATCACCGTTTACGATTCAAGCGGACCATTTACAGACCTGGAGGCAGATATCAATGTTCATGAAGGTTTGAAACCATTACGCCGCGATTGGATACTACAGCGTGGTGATGTGCAGGAGCTCAAACATTTTTCCTCAGAGTATTCGAATCAGCGGTTAAGTGATCCAGCTCTTAATGAGATTCATTTCAGAAATATTCGTAAACCACTTCGTGCCAAAGCGGTCGGAAATGTAACTCAGATGCATTACGCACGAAAAGGTATCGTGACTGCTGAAATGGAATATATCGCAATTAGGGAAAACCAGCGGCTTGATGAGATTGGAGAGGAATATAGTAATCTTAAAATCCAGTATAAGGGTGAAAGCTTTGGGGCAAATATTCCACCAGTCATCACTCCTGAATTTGTCCGGGATGAGGTTGCCCGTGGCAGAGCTATTATTCCCGCCAACATCAACCATCCCGAGTGTGAACCAATGATCATTGGCAGAAATTTTCTTGTAAAGATCAATGCCAACATTGGCAATTCAGCGGTAACATCATCCATTGAAGAGGAGGTTGAGAAAGCAGTATGGGCCTGCCGCTGGGGAGCAGACACCATTATGGATCTTTCTACCGGCAAAAACATTCATGAAACGCGCGAATGGATCATCCGCAATTCCCCGGTTCCCATAGGTACCGTGCCTATCTATCAGGCGTTGGAAAAGGTTGGAGGCGTTGCTGAAGATCTTACCTGGGAAATTTATCGCGACACACTGATAGAGCAGGCGGAGCAGGGAGTAGATTATTTTACAGTACATGCGGGGGTCTTGCTCAGGTTCATTCCTCTTACTGCAAATCGCGTCACCGGAATTGTTTCAAGAGGCGGAAGCATTATGGCGAAATGGTGCCTGTCGCATCATAAAGAAAGTTTTCTGTATACTCATTTTGAAGATATATGCGAAATCATGAAGGCATACGATGTATCCTTTTCATTAGGAGACGGACTTCGTCCTGGTAGCATTGCTGACGCAAATGACAGAGCCCAATTTGCTGAACTGGACACTCTTGGTGAACTCACCAAAATAGCATGGAACAACGATGTACAGGTGATGATTGAGGGACCGGGGCATATTCCAATGCAAATGATAAAGGTAAACATGGAGAAGGAATTAGAAATTTGCCATGAGGCGCCGTTTTATACACTGGGACCATTGACGACAGACATTGCTCCCGGTTATGATCACATCACCTCGGCCATTGGTGCCGCTATGATTGGTTGGTACGGATGCGCGATGCTCTGTTACGTGACCCCGAAAGAGCACCTTGGCCTTCCCAATAAAAAAGATGTAAAGGATGGTGTGATTGCTTACAAAATTGCAGCGCATGCTGCCGACCTTGCCAAAGGCCATCCAGGCGCGCAGCTTCGTGATAACGCCTTAAGTAAAGCCAGGTTCGATTTCCGCTGGCAGGATCAATTCAACCTCTCCCTTGACCCTGACACAGCAAGAGAATTTCACGATGAAACCCTTCCGGCAGACAATGCGAAAGTTGCTCACTTCTGCTCTATGTGCGGACCTAAATTCTGTTCAATGAAGATTACACAGGAAGTAAGGGAGTATGCGGAAAATCTGAAAGTGAATGAAAGGTTATTGATTGAACAGGGATTAAAAGAAAAGGCAAAAGAATTTGCCGAGGCAGGGGGAGATATATACGTAAGACAATAATGTATACATACGATAAAGAGCAATGAAAATAATTGTGATATCGAATCCGGAAGAAATAGAAGGTGAGATGAATATAGTTCACGAATTGTTTAAAGCAGGGTTGCAGAGGTTTCATTTGCGCAAACCGAAATATTCTACTGGTGCACTCAGAAGAGTTATTCAAAACATCAACCCGGAATACTACAACCGCATAATTATACATTCACATCATGAATTGAGCATAGCATATAAGCTGGCAGGGGTACATATTACGGGCCATCATCGGAGAAAAAAATATTTGAAGCACTGGCTGCTTTTAAAATATATAAAGTTACGACGACCTGAGATTGACATTACCTGCGGCTTTCATACAATTGGTGCACTTAATCGGAAGAGCACGGACTTTTCCTATGTGTTTCTCAGCCCTGTCTTTGACAGCATTTCAAAAATAGGTTATAAAAGCACTTTTAATGAAGATTCATTAAAGTTCGCACTTAAAAGAACCTCATATAAAGTAGTGGCATTAGGTGGAGTTGACGAGGCGAATATTGAGAAAGCAAGACAACTTGGTTTCTACGGTGTTGCCTTGCTTGGCAGCATCTGGAAAGCAAAAGATCCCGTTGAAAAATTTAAACGAATTCAGCAACTGTGCCTGCAAGATGTCGTAATATAATCAGCATAGCCGGATTTGATCCCTCTGCAGGTGCCGGCATTCTCGCCGATGTAAAAACATTTGAGCAGGTCGGAGTATACGGTTTCGGAGTTTGCACTGCAATCACAGTGCAGACTGAAAATGAATTCAAAAGTGTTGAATGGCTTTCACCAAAAATAATTCTGTCACAGCTTGACACCATCTTAAAAAGTTACGATTGTGAATTTATTAAGATAGGATTAATAGAGAGTTTTGATGTGCTGCATGAGATTTTGTCTTTTATTAAAAGCAATCACCCTCAGATAAAAGTTATCTGGGATCCAATATTGAAAGCATCTGCTGGATACGAATTTCATCACACAATAGATAAAGACGAGTTGCTCAGTTGCTGCCGCGATATTTTTCTTATCACTCCTAATTCTGAGGAAGCACAGTATATGCTGGGAATAAGAAATGTATATGAAGCCGCGCATCTAATCAGCGGCAGCACTTCTGTCTTCCTAAAAAGTTATGTAGATGGAGATGGTGCACATATGGATATTCTTTTTCATGATAATGAGAAATATCATATGAATACATCATTGCTTAAGGGTGCAGAAAAGCATGGTTCCGGTTGCGTGTTGTCATCTGCAATTGGAGGTTTTCTCACCTTAGGTTATGATCTGAAGATCAGTTGCGAACTCGCAAAGGAATACACTCTTCAATTTATGAAAAGTACTAAAGGAAAATTAGGAGTGCATAATAATATCAGAAAAATGGTTGAACATGCATAAGTCCATTGCAACACTCCACTACCTCACGCAGGATGTGCCCGGTTTCTCTCACACCTCACAGGTTCAAATGGCTTGTGAAGCTGGCATCCGTTGGATTCAATTACGCATAAAAAATTCTCTTTATCAGGAATGGTTGAAAATTGCAGAAGAAGTTAGAATGATTACTATGAAGTTTAATACAACTCTTATTATAAATGACAATCCCTCTATTGCAAAAAATGTAGAGGCAGATGGCGTTCACCTTGGTAGAAATGATATGAGTGTGAATGATGCGCGCAACATGTTGGGTGATGAGTTTATCATAGGTCTTTCCGCACATTCTCTGAAAGAATTGATAGAGTCAAGGGGTGCGTCTATAGATTATGTGGGATTGGGTCCATTTCATTTCACTCAAACAAAAAATGAGCTTGATCCTGTACTTGGTTTACAAAAGTTCAGAGAGAGAATTGCTGAAGCCCGGCTACAAGGCAGTCCTAAACCCATTATTGCAATAGGTGGGATTAAATTGAATGATGTAGAGAACTTGTTTAACGCCGTTGCAGACGGTGTAGCTGTGTCTTCAGCCATCAATTTATCACCGGCTCCAGCAGATGCAATGGCTCAATTCATAGATCAGATAAAAATCTTTCAAAATCAGGAGATATTATGAAAGACTTAATCATCGCAGGTGAGCACTTTAAATCCCGACTTTTTCTCGGCACAGGAAAATTCAGCTCCATGCAGACAATGGCCGAGTCCATTATTAAATCGGGAACTCAACTGGTAACTGTCGCATTGAAACGTGTAGACATCTCTAAAGGAGATCAGGATTTAGGTAGTTATCTGAAATCGATGAACATCCGATTGTTGCCGAATACGAGTGGTGCAAGAAATGCTAAGGAGGCGATTCTGGCCGCGCAATTAGGGCGCGAAGCATTAGAAACCAATTGGCTCAAACTTGAAATTCATCCTGATCCGCGTTACCTGCTTCCTGACCCAGTGGAAACCTTACTTGCAGCGGAGCAATTGGTAAAAATGGGTTTCATTATCTTACCCTATGTGCATGCAGACGTGGTGTTGTGTAAAAGGTTGGAAGATGCAGGGACTGCCGCGGTAATGCCGTTAGCTTCTCTCATCGGATCTAACAAGGGATTACAGATGAGGGATATGCTGGAGATCATCATTCATGAAAGCAATATTCCTGTGGTAGTGGATGCCGGACTTGGTGTGCCATCACATGCTGCTGCGGCATTGGAGATGGGTGCCGCTGCAGTATTGGTAAATACAGCCATTGCTGTTGCCGGCGATCCTGTTGAAATGGCGCGGGCATTCCGACTCGCAGTAGAAGCGGGTCGAATAGCCTATGAAGCAAAGGAGGGCATTGCTAATTATCTGGCATCGGCGACCAGCCCGTTAACAGCATTTTTGGAAGAATGAATTTGAGAGTGATTATTATTAATATTTATTTAAAACTAACCATCCAATGCTGGCGGAACTCTTAAATTCACAAATGATGAATAATAATTAAATAAAATCTTCTATTTAAAATGAAAAGAAACTTGCTTATACTGCTCTTCATTCTCTGCAACTTAGTCTTAAAACGCGCAGATGCTCAGGAAACAGTATGGTGCCCTCCTGGTGCGCAATGGCATTTCCAGGCTGGTACGAATGCTGTAACCGGTTATACTGAATTAAAATATGTTTCCGATACCATTGTAGATGGAATTAGTTGTAAGAAGTTAACAGAGTGTACCCAGACTTTGAACTGGCCAGATAGTTCCCTTAATTCTTTGGATTGCAGTAATACTCATTTTACCTCTCAATCGAATGGAGTTATTTATGCTTATGGTTATAATGATGATTATGGTTATAGCTTTTGGGACACCTTGTTCAACTTTAATGCAGTGCCAGGCCAGTCATGGCATCTTTTTTTAGCGGCTCCGGATGAATTTGTTGAGGTAATAGATACCGGGCATCAAACCATTCAAAACATAAATCTTAAATGGCTGACAGTTGCTTATCCTAATAGCGTTCAATATTTTATTGTAGACACCATCTTTGAACGACTTGGATGCGTAACTTATAACTATCCATTTTTCCCCTCTGTACTATCAACGGATCCAGAAATCTATAATTTTTGCAATTATTCTGATAGTTTGTTTTTAGATTGGAATAATCCTGATATCTACTGCACTTTTTTACCAACAGGAATTTCTCTTCCCAATAATGGAGAAATTATTGTCATAAGCCCAAACCCTGCTTTTGACGAAGTTACTTTTAGTACAGCTGATCAAGGACTTTGCTTTATTGCAGATCAACAGGGAAAAATAATTGAAACAATAAAGATTACAGATTCTAAAACAAATTTTTCCACTATAACATTGGAACCAGGAATTATATTGTGAGTTTTAAGTCAATAAAATTGCATATATATCTAAACTTATTATTCAGCATTAAAAATGTCGTTTAGAAAAGTCTTTGATTGTTTTAACTGGAACGATACTTCGCAATCCATCTATTCCAAAACCGGCAAAGATGTTTTGCAGGCAATAAATAATTCCGGGAATTGTACTCTT
>JACCZV010000159.1 GCA_013695775.1 Chitinophagales bacterium
TTGAAAGCACCACGATGCCGGAGATTGTTCATGAAATTGTTCAAAAATCGGATCCATTTACCTTGTATGGCAGAAACAATGAGATGATTCCTTTGATTGAGAAAAGGATTGAAAAAGACCCTGACAACCTTCAGTTAAAATTTACCCTTGGCCTGCAACACATTTATAATGGAACCACTGAAAAAGGCATTGGAATTCTTGAAGCTCTCGAGAAGGATCCTGCCTTCATTAATAATGCTGATTATACTGAGCCCAACGACAAAGGGTGGTCTAAACTGGATTCGCTGGAGAGTTACATTGCTTTGGGGTACCTGAGAGTAGGTGAACAACAGAATTGTATTCAAAATAAAAATGATGCCTCTTGTGTATTTCCTATCTCTGGAACTGGAATTCACATTATGAAAAAACCAGTTGAAGAAGCAATTGATCGGTATATTAAAATAATTGAAAAGAAGCCTAAAGACTATTTATCTATTTGGTTGTTGAACGTAGCCTGTCAGGCCAATGGCTCGGTTCCGGCTAATGTTCCTCCAGAATTGATTATTCCCCAGTCAAGGTATAAAACTGAATGGAACTGCCCCAAATTTAATGAGGTAGCCACGGATCTTGGAATAGAGAATACAGGCTGGGCAGGCGGTGTTTGTGCCGACGATTTCGATAATGATGGATATCTGGACATCATGAGCTCAAGCACTGTCTTTACGGATAATGTTAAATATTTCCACAATAATGGTGACGGAACTTTTACTGATTGGACGGATAAGGCAAAACTTCGCGGACAAACTGAGGGGTTAGACATTACTCATGTTGATTATAACAATGATGGCTGGCTCGATTTCATTATACCGCGTGGAGGCTGGAAGTATGAGGCTGGTCATGTTCCGCCCTCTTTGATGAAAAACAATGGTGATGGCACTTTCAGCGATGTAACCATTCAGGCCGGATTGATGAATTATAATCCCTCACAAGTTACAGAGTGGGCAGATGTTGATAAAGATGGTGATGTAGATTTATTTCTGGGTCATGAAATGGGCTATCAGAGCAATTTGTATATAAACAACGATGATGGAACCTTCACAGATATCTCTAAAGAATGTGGTCTGGCATATAAAGGTTATGTAAAAGGTGCCAATTGGGGTGATTACAACAATGATGGATTTCCCGATTTGTTTGTATCCAATTTTCAGAAATATGGTGTCCTTTTTAGAAATGATGGAACTGATGAGAATGGAAAGGTTCATTTTACCGATGTCACTAAAGAATCCGGAGCTACCGGAACGCCGTCCAACTTCCCTTGCTGGTGGTTCGATTACAATAATGATGGCTGGGATGATCTTTATGTTTCAGCATATCAGCCGGGCTACACCATTAACTCCTGCCGCGAGTTTATGGGGTTGCCAATGGATTCTACATTGTTTCCATGCATGTACCGCAACAACAAGGACGGAACTTTTACAAATGTTGCCAAAGAAATGAATATTGAATATGAAACCTTTACCATGGGATGCAATTATGGAGATCTTGATAATGATGGCTGGTTAGATTTCTATTTAGGGATTGGTGCCCCGGATTACAGAGCCATTTTTCCGAAACGAATGTTTCATAACAATGAAGGGAAATATTTTGAGGATTGTTCCTTCTCTGGTGGCTTTAGTCAATTGCAGAAAGGACATGCTATTGCCTTTTGTGATATAGATATGGATGGCGATCAGGACGTTTATGCCGATTATGGTGCTTTTTATTATGGCGATATTTATGAAAACTCCTTGTATGAAAATCCGGGGTTTGGCAATAACTGGGTGAACATTAAGTTTGAAGGTGTGAAAAGCAACCGTGGTGCTATTGGTACCCGTGTTAAGCTCACCTTCAATGATAATGGTAAAATGAGGAGCACCTATTCTACCATTAGCAAAGGAGCAAGCTTTGGTGGCAATCCTATCCGTTTACAAGCCGGTGTAGGTAAGGCGACAGTAATTGACGAAATTGAGGTCACCTGGCCTGCAACAGGTCAAAGGGATATTTATACGAATGTGGCGGTGAATAAAGTTTATAAAGCTAAAGAAGGAGACAAACAGCTTACCGCATGGGATATTAAGCCTTTAGAATTAAGAACCATGGAACGCAGAATGGCTGCCGGTGATACAGCCAAAATGCAGCACCAGCACATGCATATGCAGATGTAGATTATTATAGTAACCAAAGAAATAGCCTTGGGCATCGTCAATTCCTGAGGCTATTTTTTTTATATTTTATAGTATATCCCGTTAGGCAAAACTTTTAATAAATGTGCAATAAGCCACCATCTTTTTGTGATGTATACCTTTTTCTTTTTCTTTTCAATGGCGTGAAAAATTTGCTGTGCTGCTTTTTCAACTGAGGCTTCCCAGAAACGAGGATAACTTTCTGCCATTGCTGTCCTTACGAATCCAGGTTGTATGTCCGTAACCAATATGTTCAGCTTTCCATAAACTGATTTCTTTCTCAGTCCTTCAAGATAATTCACCTGGAAGGCCTTGGAGGCATTATATGCAGGAGCACGCCCTTCGCCGCGAATAGATCCAATGGAGGTTATTGCGGCAAGATGCCCATGTTTTTGATGTTGGAAAAAGTGAAAAACAAAATCTGCAATTTCTGTCCATGCCACCACATTCAGATCGATCATTTCTTTTTCAATGTTCCAGTCAAGCTTAAGGTTGATTTTGCCGATACCCGAACTTAAGATCAACAAATCCAATCCCCCGATTTTAGAAATGAGTTGATTAAGATGAAGGGTTATATTGTCTGAAGTGTTATCAAATTTTTGAATGCTTATATTATCAGGGAACTGATGCTGAATTTCCTGAAGCATGTTGCCCCTGCGTCCTGTAATGCCAACTTTATTCCCTTCCTGTGCATATAACAGGGCAAGGTGTCTACCTATACCGGATGAGGCCCCTACGATAATAACTTTTTTCATCATGATAAAATAATAACGGCATCCTTTTTCAACCGCAGAAATTAATTCCCGGCGATCTGCGATGAATCAGGAAGGTCGGGTAAGAAAGTATAGTTCTGCTTTTCAAAATCTATTGAGCAGCAATATGAAGCTCTTCCATTTGAAACTACCAGGTATTTAACTTTTAGTGAAAGATTATATCGCGCTATTTGGTCAAAAACACTCTGTGATATTTTGATGTCAATTGATTTGCATTCTACTATCAGGCGTGGTATTCCGCTCTTATCATGGACTACGATATCACATCGCCTTGCTAGCCGGTTTACTCTCAGGGACATCTCTACAGCAATTAAAGAACGGGGGTATTTTTTTTCTTCTACCAGATATCGGAGCCAGTGTTGCCGCACCCATTCTTCCGGCGTAAGGGTGACATAACGCTTTCTAATGCTATCAAATATAAACGATTGATGACCTTCATGCCTTACCCTGAAATCATATTCTGGAAAGTTAAGATCCAACATAATCCTTCATTTGCTCGCAGGTACAGAATTTAAACGCACACTAGGCTAAAAATTGATTGTAGGTGCAAACGACTAGGGAGTTATGGCCAAATACCATCATTAAACTGCAATCCACTTTAAATAAAAAACAATTTCCTGCTTTCAACCAATAGTGGCTTTAGATAATTAAATTACCATTACTCTGAGAGATATTTTAATTTATTTTTGACCAAAGGTGCAGTTATTAAAAGGTAAAAGAAATAGGTGAACCTTGGCTGACACTATAATATTTTTTGTTTCGCGGTACAATTGGTAGCAGAAACCCGGTTATTCAATATGATATCAGCTTTCGATGCCGTTCTTCGTGATTTAAAGAATAAAATTTACCATCCCATCTATTTACTGGAAGGAGAGGAGCCATACTATATTGATCTTATCAGTGATTATATCGAAAATAACCTGTTACCCCCATCGGAGCGCAGCTTCAATCAAACGATTCTATACGGAAAAGAAATTTCAGCAAATGAGATTCGGCAGCAAGCTTTGAACTACCCCATGTTTTCCAATTACCAGGTAATCATTGTGAAAGAGGCGCAGATGCTGAAAAAATGGGATGAGCTTTTACCATATATAGAGAAGCCTGTGAAATCTACAATATTGGTATTATGTCATCGCTATGAGAATATAGACAGGAGAACGAAAGTTGGAAAGACACTGCATAGCAATGCGGTAGTCATGACGACGAAGAAGTTATATGAAAATCAGGTACCGAACTGGATAGAAAAATATTTAGCTGAACGGAATTTGAACATTGAGCCACAGGCGGCCTCGTTGATTGTTGAATACGTGGGTAATGAATTGTCAAGGGTATCCAATGAGCTGGAAAAGCTCATTTTAAATTTAAATCCTGGAGTCCAGGTTACCGTAGAGGATGTTGAAAAAAATATAGGCATAAGTAAAGAGTATAACACGTTTGAATTAACAAAGGCGATCGGATTGAAGGATGGAAAGAAAGTGAATCGGATCATTAAGTATTTCATTGCCAATCCAAAAGTGCATTCCCTGGTGTTTACCTTAGGTTCTTTATATAATTACTTCTCGAGGTTATACATTATTCAATATGTAAAACCTGTAACTGATGCTGATATGGCTTCGTTGGCAGGGGTGCGGCCATTACCCTTTATTTTGAATGAATATAAAGCTGCTCTGAAAAACTATTCCTTAAAGAAGATAGAGGAAATTTTTGACTTGTTACAGCAATATGATCTCCGGTCAAAGGGAATTAAGGATTCTGGCACACCAGAAGAGGCTTTGCTGCAGGAGCTTGCCTATAAAATTCTGCATTAGTTTTGTTTAATCCCGACAAGGCATCCACGTGAAATTCTTTTTTCTAATATTCATATTGCTTACCGGATCAAAAGCATGCGATTCCAGGAAACCTTCGAACAAGAATGAATTGCCTGTGGTGAAGTCTACTTCGCAAGCCTGGTCGGGTGGTGCAGAGGGCTCAAGCCGGGGGGTGTATTATACGATCTATCTTGCAATGAAAAATACAGATGATTATACATTTGATTCGTTATGGGTACAAGGGGAAAGATTTGCCTTAACAAAACAGAAGAATTTCTCAACGGATACCGCAGTTCTACGAGTTAATGCTGTAAGAAACCGCTTTCCTAACACAGCTGATTCAACAGGAACTGGTAAGACTCTCACAATTATTAATTTTCCAATTGAAACCTCCGGAGAAGGTGTATTGAGTTATTGTTATAAAGGATTGCAAAAATATTTCATTATTAAAAGTTGGATAAAGCTCAAACCTATTTTTTATCCGTGAAGTGATGTATAAACGGGCCACTTCATATAACCATCATTGGAGCCAGGTACATCGGAATTATTAATAACCCATTGAAAAATATTAATGGAGAATCTGCGCTAACGATGGTCGTTCTGCTCATGCTTTTCTCAACATCCATACCTCTTTTGTTGCAGCGGTCACTTTAAAGCGTTCATCAATCCGTGAGCCTACTATGCACGCTATTTTATCCCCTGAAACAACAACGAAAGTCTGTTCCTTTTGATTAATAGGTACTTTGCTGTCTATTAAAAAATCGCTGATTTTCTTTTTTTTTCTATTCATACCCAAAGGATAGAAGTAATCACCCTTAGTCCATCTGCGAAGCAGGAGTGGAAATTCCAACTTCCCACAATCAAGACAACTGATCGAATCATCCATGGGGATTGTAAAGTTGTTGCTGTTAATTATCTGAATCTTCAATTGCAACGAGGCAGTTGATGCTCCTGTGTCTTGTTTCATTATCAACTGTTGCGAAGCAATTGGTAAGTTTATGTCAGTAATTATAAGGTGCGTCCGATCTTTAAGGAGCCTATAAGATTCGGAATAAAACATTTTGCCGGAAATAGAATCAAATGACATCATAATCGAAGCTATTTGATCTTTTCTGAAACCAAAAGGGGTTAGCATTTCAAAAAGTATTGTTTTCGCAGCTATTTGGTTTTGAATTTTCTTGATTGAAATATAGATTTCATAGCTGGTTTTCACAATCAATCGTTTTCTAAGCAAGTCTATTTGCTTCTGATAAATTTTATTGCCATCCTCCCAATGCATGATGTTATCATAAAGCGTCTGTTTTATTTCCGGATAGAATTGTTCAATAGCCGGTATGATTGCCAGGCGAATCTTATTTCTACCGTAATCCATTTCAAGATTGGATTTATCCACGCGATACGGTAAGCTATTTTCTCTTGCAAATTCTTCTATCTCCTTTTTAGTGAAGGGCAGCAGAGGCCTAATTACTTTCCCCTTCTTCGCTTGAA
Organism: Chitinophagales bacterium; assembly: GCA_013695775.1. Taxonomy (GTDB): domain Bacteria; phylum Bacteroidota; class Bacteroidia; order Chitinophagales; family UBA10324; genus JACCZZ01. Next base: position 6,271 of record JACCZV010000159.1, read on the forward strand.
TGCCCGCAAGACCGGCAAGGCCTGTTCCTCTAAAAATATTAAGCAGGACCGTCTCCACAGAATCATCGCTGTGGTGAGCTGTGGCGATGAAATGATATCCATGTTCCTTTCTTATTTTTTCAAGCCATGAATATCTGATCTCGCGTGCAGCCATTTGAATTGAAATCCCTCTTTCAACCGCATGTTGCCGGGTATTTACTTTTATACTATGGTATCGAATAGAGAGCATCTCAGAATGATGTGCTACAAATGCTTCATCATCCGGAGAATCCTGGTCTCGTAGCTGGAAATTGATATGAGCGATAGAAAATTTTAATTTGCATCGATAAAACAGATGAGTCATTACCATGGAATCTACTCCACCACTTACGGCAAGAAGGATGGGTGCACCTTTATTGAAAAGGTGGTGAGATTCATTAAATGCCAGAAACTTTTCAACCATTATACATTATTGCGTTAAATTTTCGTTTATGGCACAAAATTAGTTTTCGGGGGTTACGCTCTAATTAGGCAATACTGCAAGCCATGCATTTAGCCTATATTTGCGGCGAGATAATCCTAAAAAAAACTCAAATCTCAAAAATTATGAAAAAAATTTCAATTCTTGGCGCATCTCTCCTGTCCATGATCGCCTTAGTAACGGTAATGTTCTTCCATTCATGTACGAAGGATGATTGTAAGGACGTAGTTTGTCTTAACGGTGGCACTTGCGTTAGTGGTACTTGTGAATGTCCCACAGGCTATGAAGGCTCTGACTGTACCACTGAAGAAAGAACGGAATTTTTAGGTACATATACTGTTGTCGAAGATTGTTCAGCAAGTAACTCTACTTCTTATGTTGTTTCTATTATAGCTGGAACTAACATCTCAGAGGTTTTGATTAGTAATATGTGGGACGCTTTTGTTGCACCTGTTGTTGCCACCATTAATGGAAATACTATAAGCATTGCCAATCAGGAACCTGATGGCGATGGATTTAGTGTACAAGGCAGTGGAACTATCACTGGAAACATCATTACCATGAACTATACTGTTACTGATGGATCAAATGGTAGCCAGGACAATTGTACTACTTCGCTCTGGACCAAATAAAAAATATTTTTGTTAAAATGTAAAACCCCGGAAATAACCGGGGTTTTTTTGTGCAATCTCTTGAAGGCAAGATCAAAGAATTAGATAACTATGGTTCTTAATAGAGGTACAAACATTGGCTAAACTCTTAGAAACATTTTTGAAGATTGAATATCTTTGGGTTTAATCCACCAAACACACTCCAAATGATGAGAAAAAAATTTTGTATCCTCCCTTTTATTTTTCTCTCAATAAGCATAAATTTTTATTCCTGCAGTGATAAATGCAAGAAAATATTCTGCTATAATGGGGGTATATGTATAGACGGTATTTGTGGTTGCCAGTCAGGGTATGAAGGTGACGATTGCATTATTAAAACTTTAACGAAATTCCTTGGAGCATATAATGTTTCTGATAACTGTTCAGTAACCGGCAATGCGATATATACGGTAAATGTCTGGGCTGTTGATTCCAACAATACTGAAGTTTTTATTGCCAATTTCAACAATGACTTTTCTAACAGCGTTCAGGCGAACATTGGAATAGCCACCATCGAAATTCCTCCTCAATTCCCTGACGCTGATGGCAGATCAGTTACGGGGAATGGAACGTTCAACGGAACTTCAACCATCACCTGGAATTATACTATTATAAGTCCAGGTGGACAGATAAATAGCTGTACAAATTCTATTTGGACTAAATAGGGCCTGAATATTAAGGCTGCACCTGGGGTATAAACCAGCAGAAAACCAGATGAGATATTGCATACTATAGACCAATAAAAAACCGTTTCCACGAAGGTGAAAACGGTTTATATCTGATTCCAGTAAGTTTATTTCGGGATACTATCGTTAGAATTCATCTTATCTTTTTTCTTATTAAGAGTCTTTGTCGTGTCTCCGCTCATCTTATCCTTTTTATCTTCAAGTGTAGATTGAGTATTACCAGTCATCTTGTCAGTTTTAGGGTTAGTGGTGGTGGGTACTGGTGTTGTTGGTGTTACAGGCTTCGGCTTAGGCTTTTTACCCGGAGTTTTTTTCATTGCTGTCTGCATCATTGAATCTGCCCTTGCCTGTGCAAGTGTCATCACTGAATTCATACAATTCATTCTTAGTGAATCGCGGTAGGCTACCACTCTTAAGCCAGCGAGTGAGTCGATGGATGCCATTTCACGGCCGGTGTCTACCTTAGGCTGAGTACAGCTTTGCAAAGCAAATACCATCACTATTCCGGAACAAAATATGCTAAAAAGATTTTTCATTGTTTTGAGGATTATATTTTTTAGAAATTATCAATCTAAGGATTGGGCATTGCAGCTATTGCAGCATTGTAAAGTGAGTCTGCCTTCATTTGCACCATCATGGCTTGGTTAGAAGAGCATTCATTCATCATTGAATCTGCTACCATTTGCATTCTTGATCGGGCAACAGAGTCAGCTCTTGCAGCGCGGGTTTCAGGATCCATTGTCTTTGGTGCCTGCTGACAGCTTACGAAAGTAAGCGAGAGTAAGAAACCTCCTGTGAGGAGGGAATAGAGTCGGTTCATTTTAGAGGTGTTTAACATTTGTTCGCAAAAATAAGTTATTTAGCTTTTAGTTTATAACAGGACGACGAAGTTTTCAACAATTGTACCAACCAATGTTTGAGCACGTTACGGATCTTCGATAACTGGAATAAATGTTGACTAACTACCCGGCGATTATTCATCCATTCATGAAACAATTATTCTTTATTATTCTTATTTGCCTTACAGCCTCTTCGCTGATGGCACAAACAGGTATGCTCCTTCCAATAGTTGTTATAGGCAACGACACATTTCCTACTTACCAGATTCCGGACATTGTAGTGGTATCAAAAAGAACGTTTAAAGATCCTCTTGAGCAATCCAGATTTAATCAGTTGAAGCGTAATGTTACCATTGTCTATCCATATGCAAAGGAGGCCGGTGCTATTTTCAGAGATATTAATACCACAATGGAGGCAATAGAAAAAAAACGTGAGCGTAAAAAATTCATGAAGCTGAAGGAGGATGAATTGGATGTGCTGTTTGAGGGCGATCTTAAAAATTTAACTGTCACCCAGGGAGAGATTTTATGTAAACTGGTAGCTCGCGAAACAGGCATGAGTGTTTATGACCTGATCACGGAATTTAAGAACCCGTTGTCTGCGTTTTACTGGAATAAAATGAGTAGCTTTCTGGGCTATAGCCTGCGTTACGAGTATGATGCTCAACAGGAAAAGGACCTAGAATTTATTGTCAGGTCACTTGAGGGCATATACTGAATCACGCCAAGAGCACAAATTCTTACAAGCGGAATGGTAACCAGATTTCTACTTATAGAGAGGTTCTGACCCGCCATCTCTACCTGCACGTCGCCTTATAATCTGCTTACCGCCTCCGCTACCGATTTCTCCTCAATAAGCATCATGCACCGGAAATGCCCCTTCGGACATCGTGAATAACCGATCTTTGAGCATGGTCTGCATGGTAATCCGTCTATTCCCACTCTTAGTGAATTTACGGGGAGGGCACCATAATAAGGATACATTCCAAATTCAGGAACAGTATTTCCCCAAATAGAAATAATTCTCTTATTAAATGCTGCGGCTATGTGCATAAGCCCTGTGTCGTGAGTAATTACAGCTTGCGACTGTTTAATTAACGATGCGGATTGATTCAATGAAAATGTGCCGCAGCCATTAACAATCTTCACCGGATCATCCTTCGCTAATTGCTCGCCAATGGGTTTATCTTCTGGTCCCCCGAGAACTATGATTGGATATGTTAAATATGAACAAAGCTTTCTTAACTTATCAGGAGGAAGTTTTTTTGTGTGATGCCTTGCTCCAATCACTAAAGCAATATATCCGTGAATATGAGTTAAAGGCAGTTGATCTATTGTGATTTCATCTTCAGGAGCAATAAAATAATTTAAACCGCCTCCATCATTTCTTACTCCAAGCCATCTTACTGGCTCGAGGTAACGTTCTACGATATGAACTGGTGGAAATATATTCAACTTAAAATTAACCAATACCCATTTTTCAAAGTTTAGCTTATTGAATGTGCGTGATCTTTTTCCTAACAACAGCTTCACAAGCCACGACTGCCGGCTGCCATGCAGATCTAAAATAAAATCATAATTTTCTTTCCTTAAATCCCTTATAACAGAATAAAAATCATTCTGCAAAAGATATTTTTTATCAATAAAAGGATTATGAGCAACGATATCACGATAAGGATAACCGGTAAGATAATGAATTTCTGAATTTGATATCTGATTTTTAAGGCACCTTATTACGGGGGAAGTAAGCACAATATCTCCAATAGAGCTGAAGCGTATAATAAGGATTTTCATTCCTGTAAAAATCTTAATTCAGGGGCAGAATGTAAAATGATCTTCCGTATTTTAGATTGTCGGTACTGAAGAATGCTTCTGGTATTTAAAAGGAAATACCTAACCACATGAATAGATAAAGCCTTCAAAAAAGAGTCGCATAAAGCGAACTCATCTCTTTTTTTCATCAACTCTTACACAACGATCTGACTTCAATACGCTAAACTTTTTCCTCCCAGATCAACCCATCTATTCAAAACTGGACAAAAGAAAAAGCCGCCTCAATATGGGCGGATTTCTATTGCTTCTCACCAGAAGTGGCTATTGACCAGAGCGATTAAATAGTACAACTTTACATTATAAAAAAAACTATAACAAAAAACAATCACAATGAAATAGCAACTCCAGCAA
>JACCZV010000064.1 GCA_013695775.1 Chitinophagales bacterium
TAGCTAAGAACTTTTCCATAGCTCCATAAAAATCATATTGATTGATTTCGTTATGAAAACCATGCCCTTCGTCATCCTTAACCATATATTCCACGTCTAAGGCAGCCTTATCTCTTCCGATATTTGCTTCTTAGAGTATCATTTGTTACCCGTATTTCATTGGAATCACCAACCCTTTGCACAAACACATTCATAAGAATAGTATTTAACATCCGGTGAAATTCGGAATGTGCTTTTTTTACCGTTTCTAAAGAAATCCTTCATGTCAATTAAGGGAGCAGGCTTGTCTTTAGATTCCTGTACTTGGGCGAATGACTGCACTGCCAATGCACAGATTAAAATCACTAATAGATGCTTTTTCATAATTTACGGATGTAGTTTTTGAAAAGCTAAATTGATCTCACAAATGTAAATAGCGGTTTGGATTATTCTTATCATTAATTTATATAATGTAATAGCTTTTATAGCACGTCGAACCAACTTGTCTTGCGATTAAATTATTTAGAATACGTTATTTGAAGAGCTGTAATGATGAAGTTATTTATAGAAGAATTAAATGCAGATATCGGATAGTTAAACATTAGAAATTTATGGAATGAAAGCAATTCCTATTGCTGTGACTTCATCCCCTTGGCATCTTTCATCGTTCAATATTGGATTGATTAAGACGAGGTGATGAAACGAGTAATTTTAAATAGCCTTTCTTGTCGCAATGCGAAAAAGAACAAACCCCATAAAGGCAAAAAACAGCGCTCCTAAAATTTCATACCCACCTTCACCTAAAAGCCGGCTAAGTGCGGGCCCTGCGCTTATCCTCTCCAACCCCGCAAAAATGGATTCATTGATTGAAAGCAGCGCTACGATAACGCCTGCCAGTGCACCACCTGCAACCAGCCCGGTTGCAAACAAGCTGCCTCTGCCCAGTTCATTGTCTTCAGCAGTATCTCCCTTACGTCTCGCCCTCCAATCAACAAATCTTTTAATTACACCCCCAGCAAAAATGGGCAGTGTGGTTGATAGTGGCAGATAGGCACCTACAGCAAAGTTTAAGGCATTTACACCGCAAAGCTCCATGGTGATGGCAAGAAAAACTCCGACCAGCACAAATTGCCAGTCAAGATTAAAGGACAACAACCCTTTTATCAACGTAGCCATCAAAGTACCTTGGGGCGCCGGAAACTTATCACTTCCAATGGCATGAGTGATGCCGGCAGCAGCCATGTCCGGTGTTGGTATATCTAAAAGCTTTATGGTAATACCTATCACCAGGGATGAAACCACTGCCCCTACAAATAGGCTCAGCTGCTGCAGCCGCGGCGTAGCGCCAACGATGTATCCTGTTTTTAAATCCTGCGAGGTTGCTCCACCATTAGCCGCTGCGATACAGATCATGCTTCCAACCACAAGCACCATCGGTTCATATGTGCGGCCTGTTAAGCCGATGCCGATGAACACCAGGGAAGTAGCCATGATGGTGGCAATGGTCATTCCCGATATTGGATTCGAGCTCGACCCGATGATGCCTACGATACGGCTGGATACAGTGACAAAGAAAAACCCGAATACAATTACAAGTATTCCAATCAAAAGCTTCGTACCTATGGAATCACCTGGAATCTGAGGCATCAGCGCCATTAGGACTACCAGTGCAATGCTTCCCACAATTACGGTTACAACAGACAGATCATTTTCTGTTCTTGTCGGCGCTACGGCAGTGTTGCGCTCTTTGAATGAAGAGAGGCTATCGCGGAAGGAAGAAACAATCGTCGGAATACTTTTCATCAGTGTCATGAAGCCACCAGCGGCAACTGCTCCGGCACCAATCTGCCTGATGTATGCCCGATATACGGCTTCATTGGTTGCAGCGAATGTATGCGTCACCGGATCCCAGTTACCTGGTCCACCAGATGATGCAAGGTCTTTGAGGTAGCCAAGCTTCACGAGTTGTAATGCGATTGTTTCAACAGGAACGAGTGATGCAAGCAGGGGAATCAATCCCAGCCATGCGAGAACGCCACCTGCTACAAGAATGCCTGCTATGCGAAAACCGATGATATAACCCACTCCCATGTATTCCGGAGTTATCTCAGCATTCACGGTAGCGGAGGGAAAATATTTATTTGTTTGTCGGGTTACAAACTCCGGTACTTCGGCAATGACATGAAAGACACGCTGCAGCAACGCATACAGAATTGCAAAGCCGAGGCCCTGGTAGGCAGTGCGGGCAAACTCTCCACCTTTCTCCCCTGCAATCAAAACAGAGGCGCAAGCAGTTCCCTCGGGGTATGGCAGGTTACCATGTTCCTTAACAATAAGAGAACGCCGAAGGGGGATCATCATCAATGTGCCGAGCACGCCACCTAACACGGCAAGCGTGAAAATTGTCCAGTAGTTGAAATAAGCGGCTCCGGAACTTTCACCATTTTCATTCATGGTAAGAAACAAAAACCCGGGTAAGGTAAAAACCACTCCCGACGCTATGGATTCACCGGCAGATGCCGTAGTTTGAATAATATTATTTTCAAGAATGGTAGTCTTTAAGAATTTTCTACCCAATGAGATTGCGAGCACTGCCACGGGTATGGAAGCTGAGACGGTGAGGCCCGCTCGCAATGCGAGGTAGACAGAGGCAGCTCCGAAAAGAATTCCGAACAGCCCGCCGAGCACGATCGACTTTACAGTAAACTCTTTTACATTTTCTGTCGGAGCAACATAAGGTTTAAATTCTTTCAGGATTTCTGCCATAGGAGATTGTTTGATTAGCTTGCCTTCGTTAGACCTGTCTGCTTCTCATATCAATCATAAAAAAAAAGTAATTAATTGACAATTCAAAGTGTAGATATGAAGAGTTTTTATACGCGCTATATGTTTATAACCAGACAAACCTAAAAGAGGTGAAAATAAAATTATCAGCACATGCGTTTGGTGGCTAACTTTATTGAAGAAATTTTTCTTGAATGAATGAATACAATAGGATTGTTGAACTGAATTCAAAATTTAATAACCTGCTTAAGACTGTGGCTATAAACAATGGCCAGTTCAGTTCGATTGATAGAGATCTTGCGACAGAATATATCAGGGAAATTTATGAATGCTTGCTTGCTTTGGAATCTTTAAAAGTTATGCATCCTCAACTAAGTACGGAGTTAGAACCGTTGAGAGAGAGTCATTCGGAAGAGAGAAATCCGTACTCACCCATTGATCAATCTGTGGAAGCGGATGCTGGAAATAAAGACCAGCATTTAAAAGATGACCAGGATATTAATGAAGAAATACCCATTCAGTCTGAGAAGATTGCAGAAGAGATTTCCCATAAAGAACTGATGACAGAGGTGGTGAACCAGGTACCGGATATGGGATTGAAAAAAAGCATTTCAGAGTTACATGCAGAGCGGGACCAGAAAAAGGGTACGCTGAATGATAAATACAATAATAGAGGAACAGTGATTGCAGACCAATTGAAACAAACGCCCATAAAAGATTTAAAATCTTATATTGGACTTAACAAGCGATTTAACTTCATCAGCTCACTTTTTAATGGCAGTGAAATGGAATATGATGAAGCGATCACGAGGGTTAATAGTTTCAGTAACTATGAACAGGCGATTCAATTCATCCAGCAAGAACTCATGAATAAACATGAATGGAAAGAGGATGATCCAATAGTTGCAGAGTTTTTTAACCTGGTAATGCGGCGATATCTGAATTAATGCTTTTTATATAGTTCATGATTTTTTCTGTTGCTCCTTTGTTTTTCTCAAAATAAATTTTGTTCCGCTCCCCTCCGGATGCACCTGGGGCAAAGTTTTCGAAGGCCGTACTCAATTCTTCAGCATTTTTTATTGATTTAGCGGCTCTTGATTTCAATAAATCGGCTGCTTCGATAAATTTTTGGTGGTTTGGTCCGAAGATTATTGGAATTCCATACACAGCAGCTTCTAAGACATTGTGAATTCCTTTGCCAAATCCCCCTCCAATATATCCCATGTCGGCATACCTGTAGATCGAAGAAAGAAGACCAACTTCATCAACAATTAGTATTTTGAAATTACCCACCTTGCTTGTAAGCAGCTGTGAATAAAATATCGCCAGCGGAAAAAGACCTTTAAGCTCTGTCAGATGAGTGCTGTCTGTTTCATGAGGTACGATCAC
>JACCZV010000082.1 GCA_013695775.1 Chitinophagales bacterium
GCACTTTGAATTTACCTTCAGGAAAATCATTCTGATCTGTCACTTCCGGATTTTTATCCTCTTGTAATTTCACGCGTGCGTAATGAACATTTCTGCGATGATGAATGACAACCACGCCAGCACACACAAAAGCGAAAGCGAAGAGTGTTCCTATACTGGTGAGATTAATTACAACAGAGAAATTCAGGAATAAGATTGGAAGAGCCGTAAAAAGCCCTGTGATAATTGTAGCAAAAGCAGGGGTTCTGTATTTAGGATGAATTTTTGAAAATTTTTTTGGTAGCAATCCATCCCTGCTCATACTCATCCAGATGCGGGGCTGGCCTAACTGGAAAACGAGAAAGACACTTGCTGTCGCAATAATTGCACTTAACGCTATTACGCCACTTAGCCAATGAAGTGATGGAATAAGGGTGAATACTGCAGCGAGCGGATCTCTCACAGCAAGATTTGTATAGCTGGTCATTCCAGTTAAAACGAAGGAAATAGCAACATAAAGGATGGTGCAGATGATTAACGAATTGATCATTCCTTTGGGCAGATCGCGCTGAGGGTTCTCGCATTCTTCTGCTGTTGTTGAGATGGCATCGAACCCGATATATGCAAAAAAAACCGCCGCTACTCCTTTCATCACCCCTCCTACTCCATTGGGCATAAATGGTGTCCAATTAGCCGGGTTAACATAAAACAGACCGACCATGATAATAACAATTACGACAATGATTTTTAGTATCACCATTGCATTGGTTGCCGCCCTCGATTCTTTTATTCCAATATAAATGAGCCAGGTGATAAAGACTATTAAAAACAAGGCGGGCAGATCAACGATAATGGGAATGGGTCCAAGGTGAGGCGCTGCAGACCATGCCTGGTAAGCCATGGTTGAAGCATCACCTGCTTCACGGCTATTGTAGGCACTTATAAAATCAATAGTTAGAAAGGCCGGCAGCTTAAGGCCAAAGCCGGCAATAAATGTCTGGAAATAGGCGCTCCAGCTTTGAGCAACAGCAATATTTCCGATGGCATATTCCATCAGCAGATCCCATCCGATGATCCATGCAATCAACTCCCCAAATGCTGCATAAGAATAGGTATATGCACTTCCTGATATGGGGATCATTGAAGCAAATTCTGCATAGCAAAGGGCTGCAAATCCACATGCGATGGCAATGAAGATGAAAAGCAGAGAAACGGCAGGTCCCCCATCGAAAGAAGCCTGACCGATGGTACCGAATATGCCGGCGCCAATGATTGCAGCGATGCCAAACATTGTGAGGTCACGCACATTTAAGGCACGGCTCAATTTTATTATATGCTCCTGGTCTATAACTCCCTCTTCAGCATCTTTTAAAATCTGAGGCACTGATTTTCTTCGAAAAAGATTGCTGAAGCCCATGGCCAATCGTTTTAACAGGGGGCAAAATGAGAAAAATTTTAATGAGGACAAATAATAAATACTGTGGATGTTAGCCGCGTCTTCGTTGATAAAAGATATTTGGGATAAGCTTGATGTTAATGTTTCTCAATAAACTAACGACAATGGTTGAATTACATTTATTTTCAAAGCCTGGCTTTAAGTGGCAGGTGCTCCATTCATTCTCCTCCTTGCTGTCATTCAGGATGTCAAATGCGCCTTTATTTCCAAAGCCCTCATTTTTCTAAAATCATTATCTTGCGAGTTCTTCTAAAAATTTCCTATACATGAAATTTATTGTGTCGTCGGGTTCGCTGTTGAAACAGTTGCAGTTGATTGCAGGAGTAGTAAGTTCAAATACAGTACTTCCGATTCTGGAGGATTTTCTTTTTGATATTAAGGATGGAAAGCTATCGATATTTTCCACCGACCTTGAAACATCAATGAGCTCGGTGATTGACGTAGAAGCGAATGAGGATGGAAAGATTGCCGTGCCGGCAAAGCTGTTGATGGATATTCTAAAGACGCTCCCGGAGCAGCCGCTTACTTTTTCAATCAATAGTCAGAACCTGGCAGTAGAGATCACTTCTGACAAAGGAAAATACCGGCTTACCGGTGAAAATGGAGATGATTTTCCCAGGATTCCGGTGCCGGAAGAAACCAAAGAGATCAAGCTGCCATCGCCTGTGATCTCAAATGCAATAAATAAGACATTGTTCGCGGTAGGAACCGATGACATGCGGCCGGCAATGACGGGGGTGAATTTTGAGCTTACCCCAGAGGGAATTACATTTGTTGCTACCGATGCCCATCGCCTGGTAAGGTACAAGCGTTCTGATGCAAAGGCTGTGAAGTCGACCTCCTTCATTGTTCCTAAAAAAGCATTGCAGCTTTTGGGCAATGCGATGCCTTCTGAAGAAACCCAGGTAAAGATTTCTTATAACAGCTCGAACGCATTTTTTACCTTCGGCGACGTGAAGCTCATCTGCCGTCTGATTGACGCACGCTTTCCTGACTACCAGGCTGTAATTCCAACAGAAAATCCCAACAGGCTCACCATTCAATCAAGCGAGCTGCTTAGCTCACTGAGGCGATTAGTCGTTCTTTCAAATAAAACTACGCATCAGGCCACGCTGACAATGAGCGGAAGTGAGCTGGGAATAAATACCCGCGATCTTGATTTTTCTAACGAAGGCAATGAAACCCTTACCTGCCAATATAGTGGGGAAGATTTGGAGATCGCCTTCAACGCAAAGTTTCTTATTGATATGCTTGCATCAATGAATGAAGAAGAGGTGGAATTTGAGTTCTCTTCTCCTTCACGCGCCTGCATCATGAACCCGGTAAATAAAAAAGAGAGTGAAGATCTGCTAATGCTGGTGATGCCTATTATGGTAAATACGTAAGCTTTTAGCTAACATCTTTTTCAGTTTCTTCCGAAGGTTCTGTTTTTTCTTCTTCATTAGGCGCTGACTCCTCCTCTTCTGATGGCTCGGATTTCTCCTCTTCCGCAGGAATCAGATCATGATTTTTAAGGGTAGCGTACCATTTCACCATCTTTTTCATGTCACTCACATGTACCTTCTCTTCATCATATTCAGGAACAATTTTTTTGAAGTATGCTTTTAGCTGAGCCGGCTCTGCTTTAACTTCAGGCAACGGAATAGAATCTTCATTTTTCTTCATCTCAATCAGCACCTCTCTTAGTTCAGCCGTTTCCTCTTGTGTCAGATAAACAGAAATATTATCAAGCGACGATACGCCATGTATACGCGACGACACAAACTGCGTTCGGCCATCTTCTAAAGATTTTACCACCATGCCATTATTCTTCGTGGAAACAAGTGAAAATAGCCCCGGCAAGCCAGTAATCGAGAGCACATCTTTCAACTCCATAGTTGTATTGTGTTTAAGGCGCAAAGTAAATAAAATCGAAATTGGCAAAGGAGAGATTCCCGACAATCAATTTTGTAGGTATCTCGATTCGGTTATCTTTGCAGCAGAAAAAGATTTCAATGGCCAATACCAAGAATGCCCAGAAGGCCGATCGCCAGGCAAAGAAAAAGAGAGAACACAACCGTTATTATGGTAAAACTACGCGTAACGCAGTAAGAGATTTGCGCGCCATAACCGATAAGGAAGAAGCTAAAAAGTTACTTCCTGACGCTGTGGCAATGCTTGATAAGCTTGCCAAGCGCAATATCATTCATAAAAAGAAGGCCGACAATCTCAAATCGGGCTTGATGAAAAAGGTGAATAGCCTCGCATAGATCCTAAAGTTATATTACCTGTTTGTTATAACCTGCTCCGCATCCCACAAGCTGCGAAGTAAAATATAGGGAACTTAGTCTTCCTGATAAGTCCCCCATTAGAATATAATTTTTATATCTTTTGCACCCACAATTGATATTAATATGGTGTATTTATCAAATTATCCTGAACCCTCAGGAATAAAGACCTGGGCCGAAGAGGACCGACCACGTGAAAAATTACTGTTAAAAGGAAAGCATTCCCTTACCGAATCAGAGTTGATTGCAATACTTCTTCGCACCGGAACAAGGGAGCGCACAGCAGTTGATGTAGCGATGGAGCTGATGAAAAATTCAGGAAATGATCTGAATGCACTTAGCAAGCTGACGGTAAAAGATATTCTTGCGCTTGGAATCAATGGAATAGGAGAAACAAAAGCAATCACTATTGTAGCGGCTCTTGAGTTGGGACGCAGAAGGCAGACAACAGAAGCCCGTGAGAAAGATAAGATCAGCTCAAGCAAAGATTGTTACGACGTTCTGCAACCATTGATCGCCGATGTTAAACATGAAGAATTCTGGATTCTAATGCTGAACAGGGCCAATAAAGTTATTGCCGTGGAGCGTATGAGCGAAGGTGGCTTGACCGGCACAGTAGCTGATCCCCGAAAAATCTTTAATTCTGCGATCAAGTCCGATGCCACCTCAGTGATTCTTTGCCACAATCATCCTTCAGGAAATCTTACTCCAAGCAGTACGGATATTGAACTCACTAAAAAGATGAAAGAGGCTGGTAAAATATTAGAGATTTCAGTGTTGGATCACCTCATCATAGGAGAAAATAAGTATTACAGCTTCGCCGATGAGGGCATGATGTGATTGAGTTTTTACCCCTGCCGCGTTTATATTTGTACCTGGAAACACTACTTCAGAATGCTTCTTGAAATGACGATGCGCTGCACCTCACTGGTGCCCTCATATATCTGTGTGATCTTTGCGTCTCGCATCAACCGCTCTACATGATATTCCTTCACGTATCCATAACCTCCGTGAACTTGAACAGCTTCGGTAGCGGTCTTCATTGCTACCTCAGATGCAAATACTTTGGCAATTGATCCCGATAGGGTATAGTCAAGGTGC
>JACCZV010000084.1 GCA_013695775.1 Chitinophagales bacterium
TGATGAACGGTTGATGAATGCAAAACAATATCCGATTGCAGCCAAAGCAGGTGCTGGAAACAAGCGCAATGCTATTGATTTGATAAGTCATAAGCTGGCTGCACTTCATTTCTACTAGATGGCGATACCAGCTCCCAAAGCTCCTGACACCATGTATAACAAAGATGCAGCAGGGCGTGGAGAGATTGTTTTTAATGGAAAAGCAAAATGCGCAAGCTGTCATGTTCCTCCCCTCTTTACCGAACCAGGCTGGAATGCACACAAGCCATCAGACATATGCATAGATGATTTTCAGGCAAACCGTTCTCCGGATAAATCATATGTTACACAAGGTTTAAAAGGCTTATGGTCACACATGAAAGGAGGCTTTTACCATGACGGGAGATTTGCTACTCTCATAGATGTCGTAAATCACTACAACGACTGTAAAAAACTTAGTTTGACAGAGGAAGAAAAACTGGATCTGATTGAATATCTGAAATCGATTTAACTGTTAAGAAAAAAAGTTCAATGCAAGCTCACAGCTACGGGGTTATGGAAGAAAGCCGTTGGTGTTTTTTCTTTTAAAATGGTTCTATTGGTGTAAGGTGTATGCCAAAAAGCATTTTAGCTCTCTATTGTTACAACGTTTTTAGCCTGGCGCTCGTGCGGAATTTTAATCGATCAATTTTTCGAATTCATGCAGAATGTCCATTGAGTCTTTGCTGGTCATGTTGGATTCTTTCATCAATTGCTTCTTCAAAAGTTTGCGCTTATTGTAGAGGTTATAAATGTTAACAGCTTCATTTATATATCGATTTCTCGCCAATTTAAGTTTGGAAGTCAGTTCTTCTGCTTCGTCAAATATTTTGTCGTCAAGTTTCAGTGACAAGGATTTCATTGGAATTATTTTCTTATAAAGATATACATTGAAAGTATATACTGAAAAGTTTTTGCTGGAAAATTTTTCGGAGTGAATTGTTAGTATGGCATTACTGCCAATTGTTAATACACCAGGTTAATTAACCTTTTGTTTCACCTATCCTGCCAAGTAAATATAGCATAGACAAGATAGCCTTCTAAAGCTGTTTCGTTTATTAATTTTTCAACTTTATACTTACTGATTCAGCATATCCCAAATCTTATCCTTCAGCTTATCTATATTTTTTCCTGTTAAGGATGAAATGAAGATGTGCGGAATGGTGCGAGGCAATTCTTTTTTTATCAGCTTCTGAAGCTCCTCATCTATCAGGTCACTTTTTGTAAGCACAAGTAATCGTGGTTTTAGGAGCAGCTCACGGTTATATTGCTTTAGTTCGTTAAGAAGGATCTTATATTCCTTTCTGATGTCATCGCTGTCGGATGCAATCGTAAAAAGCAGCATCGAATTTCGTTCTATATGCCGCAGGAATCTCTGGCCCAGTCCCCGTCCCTCATGTGCACCCTCGATGATGCCGGGGAGGTCTGCCATCACAAAGGATTTGTTTTCATGATAAGAGACAATGCCCAGGTTAGGTACCAACGTTGTAAATGCATAGTTGCCAATCTCCGGCTTGGCGGCGCTTACAACAGATAAGAGCGTCGACTTGCCCGCATTAGGAAAGCCTACCAACCCTACATCAGCCAATAGCTTCAGCTCAAGTATCTTCCATCCCTCACTGCCCCGCTCACCATCCTGCGCATGCATAGGCACCTGGTTAGTAGCGCTTCGGAAATGCCAGTTACCCAATCCGCCCCTACCCCCTTTAATCAGAACTTCCTGTTGCCCATCTTCCGTAACTTCAAACAATAACTCATTTGTATTGCTCTCTTTGGCAACAGTGCCAAGGGGCACTTCAAGAATAATGTCGGCACCACTTCCTCCTGTCCGGCGTGCATCGCTACCATTCTTTCCATTTTTTCCATGAATGTGCTTGCGGTATTTTAAGTGCAGCAATGTCCACAATTGTTTGTTACCACGAAGAATGATGTGGCCACCACGGCCGCCGTCGCCTCCGTCGGGACCTCCTTTTGCTGTGAGTTTGTCGTGGCGAAAATGCACACTGCCCGCACCCCCATTGCCACTTCGGCAAAAAAGCTTTACATAATCAACAAAGTTTGAACCTTCCACTAATAGGAGATGAGTGTCTGATTCGCTTAAACCATATCGGCACTTTCAGTAAGTGCCAGAGTGCGATCAATGTGATTAGATAGGGCGGTGAAAACCTCTTCAATTGATCCCTCACCATTCAATTCCACATATTTTTTCTGAGATGTATAATATGCAGCAAGAGGAAATGTCTGCTCACGGTATACCTGCATCCGCTTTCTAACAATTGTTTCATCATTATCGTCCGAACGGCCTGAAGTCTGGCCCCTCAGCATGATCCTGCTTACTACTTCATCCTCATTCACAAGCAGCGACAACACAACCTGTATTGGCTCATTCCGTTCTGATAGAAACGTGTCGAGCGCTTCGGCCTGGGGCAATGTTCGTGGAAATCCGTCGAATATAATCCCCTGCGATTTCTGAAGTTCATTTTCACCGAAATAACTCTTTAACACACGAAAGGTCAATTCATCGGGAACAAGCTGGCCATGATCCATATATGACTTCAGCTCTTGTCCTAATGATGATTGCGATGATATCTCAGCTCTGAAAATATCTCCCGTAGAAATATGTATCAGCGCATATTTTAGCTTTAACTTCAACGCCTGAGTTCCCTTGCCGCTGCCGGGTGGCCCAAATAAGATGATGTTCAGCATCTGTTACATTTTATTATTCCTGGTATAACCATCTTCAAATATCAACCTTTGTTTTTATACGCAAGATGGAAAGCGGGCTGATCGCTGCTAATGCCTTATATAAATTCCAGGCAGATTCCTTCCCAATCCATCATAATCAAGTCCGTAACCTACAAGGAATTCATCAGGAACTTTAAACCCAAGGTAATTTATTTCGAGGTCATTCTGAAATGGCAGGGGCTTTAACAGCAATGCTGCA
>JACCZV010000094.1 GCA_013695775.1 Chitinophagales bacterium
TGGAACCGAGGTTCCAATCGCGACCAATAGGCTGCCTCTGCTTTCTTTTTTCTTCATACATTACCCGACGATAATCTAAAGGTGAAATGATTCTTTAAATATTTATACGGAGCCTCACTAATGGTAATAACATTATCAACCGTTTCAACTGCATACAAAATTGTATAAACTTATTTAAGGAGAAGATTGTTCGATAGGCAGTCTAAATAAAGTGTCTGCATAAATTTGTGCCATAAAATTCTTAGATGGAAAATAAAGTTTTGAAGTCCGAAAATGAATGGAGAATAGAGCTGGATCCAGAATCTTATCATGTGCTGCGGGAAAAGGGAACAGAGAGGCCTTTCAGCGGTAAGTATAATAAAAATCCTGAAAAGGGTAGTTACGTATGCAAGGGCTGCGGGACTCCACTCTTTACCTCCGAGACAAAGTTCGATTCGGGTTGCGGATGGCCCAGTTTCTATGAGGCGATGGCTGACGGCGTGGTTGAAACAAGAAATGATTACAGCCATGGAATGGTTCGAAAAGTGATAGTTTGTTCAGTATGTGGCGGACACCTCGGCCATGTATTTGATGATGGGCCTAATCCAACAGGATTGCGCTATTGCGTAAACTCCCTGTCGCTGAACTTTACGAAAGAGGAAGAGGATATAAAATGAGGGACCTGATCTTTGCAAGGTGATGATCATCATGCTCACAGGTAAAGTAAACCAGTCCACCATGCGCATCAATATCTTTAAACGTGGGTGCAGTGATGAGCTTTGAATCAGTGAGTCATCCGCATTTTCAAGCCTCAACACAAAGTTACTTCTTGCCCTTCTGAAATTTTTCAGCAAGGTTTCTGCCGACTTCTCATTATGATTTGATGTCTCGGTATCTTTATTCGTCATATCAGCCTCGCGAAGTATCTGTTTGCCTGCAATAAAATCGTCAAGCCTCCCTTCATGCAAAGCTTCCAGAGCCATTAAATGCCCGATCTGTTCCTTTACTGACCAGCCAGCATTCGGTTTTTTGGATAAGAGACGATCATCAACTCCATGAACCATTTCTTCTATTCGTGCCGGAGTTCCACGAAGCCGCTCGAGCAGGCAGGGATAGAGGCCTGCGGAGAAATCAAAATTAAATGAGCGCTCAATCCATGGAGTCGGGGAAATCATGTAAGCTTATAGCCCTTATTACAGAAATAAATTTCAGTAAATTTACCGCTGAATAATACTTCATGCTGAAAATTATTAAATCGCCAATAGTACTTATCTCCCTGATGATTCTTTCTGCTTCACTGAGTCGCCTGCTGACAAATCAGTTACATCTGTGGAACTTCACTCCTATCGCGGCGATGGCGCTCTTCAGTGGCTCGCACTTTCGCGACAAAAAATATGCATTTCTGGTTCCTCTTATTGCAATGCTCATTACTGATGCCGTCATCGGTTTTCATTCCGGCATGTTGGTGGTGTATGGGGTACTCATTTTGATCACCTTCCTTGGATTCACGTTGCGCAATAATGTGCGGGTGTTTCCCGTGCTTGGCGCTTCTCTTCTCTCTTCGGTTATATTTTTTGTCATCACGAATTTTTCTGTCTGGATTGGCTCAACACTCTATCCCCACAATTTGTCAGGATTGATCGCATGCTTTGCCGCAGGTATTCCTTTCTTCGGTAATACTCTCGCAGGAGACCTGTTTTATTGTAGCGTTTTATTTGGCGGATATGCATTTATCAGCCGAAGACATTCTGTAATGCAAATAGCAATTAAGCAGGAATCAGATCAATAACCAGAAGGCGGACGATGATATTTTTCGTCAGGCATCCAAATAAATATCGTCTGAAATATTAAAAGTTAGCTGCAATAGAAAAAGAATAGCCTCTGCCCCGGGTAGAAAATCCCCTGATCTCGGAATAGGCTGCATCAAATATATTTTCGACCTTAAAAGTTGTCGATAAAAATCTATTGAAACCATATTTCAACAACAGATCAATCAGCAGATAGTTATTTATAGCAATGGTATTTAATGCACCAAAAGGTCCCAGGCTATTGTCATAAAAAATATCGTTGTAGCTGCTTACCCATTTTCCCGATAGGCGTACAGTCGCATGTTCAATAGGGAGCAAAGTGACTGCGGCATTCACTGTTTCAGGCCGGCGCACCAAGCCTTGCGTCTCAATGTCCGCGGTCGGAAAGGCTCCGTTGCTGTAAAGCTGTACATGATTTCCCTCTGTATGAGAGGTGTCTATTTGTGAAGGAGAATATTTTAATTTTCCTCTTACAATGTTTATATTTCCATCTAACAGTAGCCATTTTAGCAATTGCAGATTGAAATATAATTCACCACCCGATATGAGCTGACTTCCAACATTCAGATAAGTATCTCCCCGGTAATCGTCTCGGTTGAAATCACCTCCCAATTGCGCAATCGGAATATTTTTATCCCATAAGTAAACATATTCAATGGAATGTTGCACAATCGTTTCATAAAAAGACAAACCAAAACGAATTTTCTTATCAGGAAAAAATTTTATCCCGACTTCGGTAGATTTAGAGTATTCAGGCTGTAGCTTCGGATTGCCTCGAGTGATTAAGGATGTATAATAAATTTCGGGTGCATACAACTGGTAGAGTGATGGCGCATTGAAGCCCGTAGAATAAGAGGCGTATATACGGGCAATGCCTTCAAAATTGAATGAGGGATTGATCTCATAGACGATGGCATCTCCAAACAGGTCATGATGATTATAACGTGCACCGAGGAGCAAATTGAAATTTTTCAATGATGGTGAAAAAAAATTTCCATCAACATCAAGTTGGGTGAAAAAATTGGTAAGGGTTGAATTCAGTTTAAGTGAGTCTAAATCGTTTACTATTTCAAATTGAAATGCGCTGTTGAAATAATGGGTTGCCGTAGTCATTGTTTCATAATCTAATCCTGCACCTGCCATAAGTTCAATTTGTTTCCATTGGTAATGTCCCTGCATTTCAATATTCATAAAGCTCCCCTCGTACCTTCCGTCCGCAAAGGAATGATCTGTATTTCCCGCTATGTCGATCACAGATGAATCATCAATTGTTGAGCGATGAAGTGTAGTATATCCGCCGGAAGCTTTCAAATTAAATTGAGGCAGAAGCTGGTAAGCGACTTGGTAATTTGCGAGATGGCGCTTGGTAAATATCCTCGTGCTGTCTCCATCGTATAATGCACCCGGCACGTCGAAAGAATGAGTCTTAAATGCAGATTTATCATAATCAGCAGCCATGTTCGTAAAGCTGTAAGCAGCGAAAACATCCCATCTATAATTTTTGAATCCTGCTTTTCCGCTGATTCGTTGCTGATCAAAATCATCATCATCAAAATTTTTGAAAGTTGCAGAGGTAAGAGAAGTATCTACCGTAGCATCAAGGCCGTTTACATTTAAATTAAAGAGGTCAAGGTTCGTGTAAAATCCATTTTGAAATGTATAGTTCAGAAAAATATTTTCTTGTAATTGCAGGGTCTTGGGGCCAAACGTGCTGGCTGCGATACTTGCATCGCCATGTAATCCTGCCATCATATTTTTTTTAGTGATGATGTTGATTACCCCACCAATTGCAGAAGATCCGTACAGGGTGCTGTGAGAGCCGCGCACGATTTCTATACGATCAATATTAGAGAGAGGAAGTTCACTTAGATCAATTGCATGATTTGTAGAAGAGGGGTCATTAATGGCAATGCCATCCATCATAATCACTGTTTGATTGCTGTTGGCTCCGCGCATGAATATGCTCTCGGTCATGCCCGGGTTTTGATTGCTACCAATAACGGATATGCCTGCATATTGCGACAGCAGTTGGGCGAGGTCGTGAGGTGCGGCTTCTCTGATTTCTTCCGAAGTAATCACGGTCACTTCTCGTCCCACGCGGTCAATCGGTTTCGCAGTACGGGTGGCGGTTATTATCACTTCAGGAATCCGGTGCGTTGAAATAGAGTCAGCAACCTGTGCCAACAGCTCATTTTTTTCCATCACCAATAACAGAAGCATTAGAAGCTTAAGGTCTTTTGTTCTCATCAATAAATTTTTATTGGCGTTACCCGCACCTCAGTTGATAATTCGCAGCGGATAAGAAATGAGTAGGTAATGCTCATCTCTGCTTTTTCCCGAAGCGTTGATTGAATATTGAGTGGCAGGTCTTCTGACTTGCTTCTTTTCAGTTTGTCTTCCCATCGTTTATGCCCGACAGTGACATGGAGAACTGAAAAAATGAATGAGCTTACAGCAGCGGGAACTGTCCCCGACTTTCACGGGATTCCCTTTTAATCAGATGCATGTTAATGCATCAAAAGAACCAATCAATGGAACGAAGATATTAATTTTCGTTAAGAAGTATTTGTTTCATTTAATAATGACCCACCAGGTGCTTAATTTTAATACCCTTACTAAAAAACTGGTTATATGCAAAAATGCATGAATGAATTATGGGGTATGGATAAAATAAGTGCGGGTAAGTTTCCGTCAATAAGATGACATTTGCATATAAATAACTTTAGCCACTCGCATTTTCTTCAGAAACTTCACTGAGAATTAACAATAATGATATAC
The DNA here is from genome assembly GCA_013695775.1 of Chitinophagales bacterium. Classification (GTDB taxonomy): domain Bacteria; phylum Bacteroidota; class Bacteroidia; order Chitinophagales; family UBA10324; genus JACCZZ01. Next base: position 4,566 of record JACCZV010000094.1, read on the forward strand.
CGGTGTTATAAGAAAGGCAACAATCGTTCTTTTAATCTATGAGCAAATATTTCCCGATAATTATTGCTGCCACGGTAATATTTTTTATTGACTTTTATTCATTCCAGGCGATTCGACATGTGCTTTCCGGTTCGTCGCTGATACTCCGTAGAAGTATATCTATTTTGTTCTGGGCGATCTCCTTATTCACCATTGGAAGCATTTTCCTTTTTGCATTCTATAGTCCTTTCACTCTACCTCAAACTGTGAGGGTAATATGGTTCGGCAGCTTGCTTGTTTTATACCTGCCAAAAGTGTTGATTATTCCTTTTTTGCTGTTAGATGATGCTGGAAGAATGGTGCGTTGGTTAGCATCATTATTTAGTGCGCCTGATGAAGGTGCCCAAGGCAGGCGGATCAGCCGTTCCGATTTTTTAGTGCAAGCCGGATTGGTGATTTCCGGTTTATTTTTTAGTGGGCTTATTTATGGTGTGTTTCGTGGAGGTTACAATTATCAGTTGAGGAAGGTAACTCTTAAACTACCTAATCTTCCAGACCGGTTCAATGGATTGCGGATAATACAAATATCAGATATACACAGTGGGAGCTTCACGGTTACAGATCCTCTTCGAAGAGCTGTAGAACTTATCAATGCGCAGCAACCAGACCTTGTATTTTTCACAGGGGACCTGGTAAACAATCAATCTGATGAAGTATTGCCGTTCACGCAAATCTTTAAAGAAATTAAAGCAAAGGTGGGCGTCTATTCGATCTTAGGAAATCACGATTATGGCGACTACAATAGCTGGCCATCTGAAGCTGAGAAAAGAAAGAATCTTCAACAGCTTATAGACACCCATAGCAATTTAGGTTGGAAATTATTGCGCAATGAAAATGTATTACTTGGGGATGAGGGAGATCAACTGGCGATCATCGGAATGGAGAATTGGGGAACTCGTTTTCAGAAATATGGTGACATGGCCAAATCGTATGCAGGTGCTGAAAAGGCGAAGGTGAAGCTGCTGCTCTCTCATGACCCCACACATTGGGATGCAGAAGTGTCAAAAACCTTTAAGGATGTAGATGTCACCTTCAGCGGGCACACTCATGGTGCACAGATGGGTGTAGAAATTCCAGGATACATACGATGGAGCCCCGCTCAATACATTTACAAACAGTGGGCAGGACTTTACCAGCAGGGATCTCAATATTTATATGTGAACAGAGGTTTAGGCTTTCTTGCTTATCCTGGAAGACTTGGCATATCACCTGAGATCACCTTTATGGAATTAATAAAAGGATAATTTTAAAACCTATTCCACCTGATAATTATAGTATCTGGAAAATTCGAGTTATCTGCCTGGATCTGACTCCTCTTCTAAATCTTCATGACGGTCGCCACCGATGCTGTAGGGATTATTCTCCTCATCTTCCTCGCCCAATTCCTCATTAGCATCATCAAGTTCAGCACCGGGCACATCTAAATCGGAGGCCGACATATCGAGAGGAAATATTCGGGCTTTCAATTCCTCATCTTCCCCAAGGTCTGCACTTAATTCATCTGAACCAAGCAATTGAAGATCTTCTGGGGTGAGATC
>JACCZV010000100.1 GCA_013695775.1 Chitinophagales bacterium
ACAAGGCTTGAATCCCATTAGAGACCACCTTAGCATTTAAAAGAATTATGATGGATGCGGCAATCCAGGATGCAATTTTTGCCCATGTTCTGATGGCGAATTTACCCATCAGTTTCTTATCACTAACAAAGTGTATGAGGGGAATAACTGCAAAGCCAAGCTGCATACTAAGGATCACCTGGCTGAAGATAAGCAGCTCTCCGGTGTTCTCTTCCCCACGTAGCCAGATAACAAGAAAAGCCGGAATGACTGCAAGTAACCTTGTTAAAAGGCGACGGATCCATGGCGAAATGCGTAAGTGCAGATAACCCTCCATTACAATTTGTCCCGATAGTGTGCCTGTTATAGTTGAACACTGTCCGGATGCAATCAATGCTATGGCAAACAACGTAGGAGCGAGGTTCGACCCCATCAAGGGCTCCAGCAGGCCATGTGCATCCTGTATTTCTGTAATCTCAAAATAGCCATTGGTAAAAAAAACTGCACCTGCCAAAATCAGGATGGAGGCATTCACCAGAAAAGCGATGTTCAGGGCAATGGATGAATCAATCAGGTTGAAGCGCAAGGCCTTCTTTATACCATTGTCAGTAGGAGTGATCTTTCGGGTTTGAACAAGTGCTGAATGCAGGTATAGATTGTGGGGCATCACTGTTGCACCTATAATGCCGATTGCGATATATAAAGCAATATCATTCGGGATGGAGGGAATAAACCCTTTCATCACGTCAATGGCTTCCGGCTTGGCGAAAAATATCTCTGCGAAAAATGAGCTGCTTATAATAAATACAAGAGAAAAGATCAATGCCTCCATCTTACGAATTCCGAAATTCAGGATGAGCAGAAGCAGGATAGCGTCAAGCACGGCAATAGAAACTCCTACCAACAATGGCAACCCGAAGAGCAGGTTCAAGCCTATAGCAAGTCCAAGCACCTCCGCAAGGTCCGTTGCTGCAATAGCGATCTCTGCCAAAATGTATAATGGAATATTGACGATTCCCGGATAAGCCTCTTTAGAAGCCTGAGCGAGGTCTCGGCCGCGCACTATACCGAGCCTGGAACAATGACTTTGTAGCAACAACGCTATAAGGTTCGACATCAGCAATACCCAGAGCAGAGAATAGCCGAAACCACTGCCCGCAGCTATATCGGTGGCCCAGTTGCCCGGATCCATATATCCTACACTTACCAGGTAAGCAGGGCCAATGAATGCAAACAACGATCTGAAAAATCCTTTCTTCTTTGTTGTATCCACCGACGAATGAACGTCTTCCAGAGATTTTGATGGGTGAACCCGGGGTGTGCTCATTTTCCTATCAAGATGTTTTTAGCAATGTCATAACTTATATTCACTGTTCCTGAACCGTTAATGGAAATGGTCATGCTTCTATCGAATTCTGCCTTGTCTAATACTTTAATAGGCGTCTCTATTTGAATCTGCAGCCTCTCAAGGTGTTTAAGAAAGTCAGGATCCTGCTCAACCACCGCTGCAACTTTCCCCTTCTCGCGCGGCTTCAGCAGCGAGAGATTTTTAAGCCGGTGTAAACTGAGCTTTCCATGATGATCTGGAATAGGGTCGCCATGCGGATCGAATTTTGGACGACCAAGAAAGACATCGAGCTTATCAATTAATAGTTCTGATGCCACATGCTCAAGTTGTTCGGCTACGGCATGAATCTCATCCCATTGAAACTTCAGCTTCTCAACGAGGAAGTATTCCCACAGGCGGTGCTTTCGAACAATGGACAACGCTTTTATTCTTCCCGACTTAGTAAGTAAGACTCCCTGGTACTTTTTATAGTGTATCAACTTCTTCCCCGATAAACGCTTTAGCATGTCTGTAACAGAGGCAGCGGTTGTTTTCATCTGTTCGGAGATCACGCTCGTGGTAACCAGTGATTGAGCGTTTTTTTCGAGTTGCAGGTAAATGCACTTCAAGTAGTTTTCTTCAGTTTGCGAAAACATAGAAGCAATAACTTTTTACAAAGCTAAAAAAATATTTAGATTAGTCTAAAAATAAGTTTAGAGAATGTGAATTTAAAAAATTGGAAAAATTATTTCATGTAACATTACATCTCCACTTCTTTCCAATATTTTCCCTGCTGATAGATGATTGCATGGTCAGGCTTCAGTTCTTTGAACCGAAGATGATACTGACTCCCTTCAAAGTCCACAGCTATTTTATCTTTTTCATAATCGGAAGCACCAATTCCTGATCGCCACCACCAATTTCCCGGCTGGTTAAAACTTACTGTGAGGGCATTTGCTGAATCTACC
>JACCZV010000105.1 GCA_013695775.1 Chitinophagales bacterium
GCTGGAGATCGTTGACGTTTCTGATCCTACCAATTGTGTTCCACTTGCATCGGTAAGTACACCAAACAATTTTACCCACAACTCATGGCCAACCCACGACAATAATTATGTGTTTACTACAGACGAGGTTAATGGTTCGTATCTCACTTCTTACGATGTATCTGATCTAAATAATATAACTGAGCTTGACCGGGTGCAATCAAATCCGGGTTCTCAGGTAATCATTCACAATGTTCATTTGTATAATGATCAGTTTGCAGTAGCCGCCTATTATAAAGATGGTGTTGTTCTTTTTGATGTATCTCATCCCGATAATATGATAGAAGTGGGGAGTTACGACACCGATCCCGGTGAATCAGGAGGTGACTATGGCGGCACCTGGGGGGTCTACCCTTATTTGCCTTCGGGAAATATCCTTGCGTCTGACATGTCAGATGCGGGGGAAATTGGAGGAAAGCTAACCATCATTACACCAACCTATATAGCAGCTTCCTGGCTGGAAGGTATCGTAACGGATATTAATACGGGTGCTATATTGTACGACACTTATGTAGAGATTCTGACAACCCCCCAAAATGATTATACTGATTTAAGCGGAATTTATAAGACCGGCGCCGGCATATCCGGAACTTATTCGGTACGCTTTAGCAAGGTAGGTTATGAGACGCAGGAAATTCAGAATGTATCACTTAGCAGTGGCCTCACCACTGTGCTTGATGTTGAATTAGTGCCTCTTGCAATAATTGCCCTCACCGGTGTTGTCCTCGATTCAATAAGCAATTCACCTATTGCCAATGCACAGGTTTACTTGCATGGCGTAAGCAATGGTTTGAATTTAACTGTTACTACAGATTCCTCAGGAGCTTTTAACATACCTTCCATTTATGAGGATGCCTATGATGTGGTTGCTGGTAAATGGGGATATTACGAAAAAGGAATATCTAATACTTCTTTAAATTCCGCTAGCTCGCCTATGGAAATTAAGATTGCACCTGGCTATTATGATGATTTTATTCTGGATAATGGGTGGAGTGTGTCTGGGACCACTGCTACAGGCATGTGGGAAAGAGGCGAACCAATTGGAACCTTTGAAAACGTAACGCCATATAATCCGGAGTTTGATGTAGCGAGTGATTGGGGTGACTACTGCTTTGTAACAGATAATGGAGGTGGTTCGACAGCAGATCATGATGTAGATGAAGGTATGACAACAGTTACTTCTCCCATGATGGACCTGTCTGCTTACAGCAACCCGGTGGTTAGTTTCTATTCATGGTTTGTAAATGGCGGTGACGCCAGCTTTGGCACACCTAATGACACCTTAAAAGTTTACTTAACCGACGGCATCACCAGTATTAATGTTGCGAAAATAAAGTATCCAATGTCTCTTTGGGTTTATCATGAGTTTCACATTAAGGAGTTTTTGACTCCCAATTCTACAATGCAAATATATTTTGAAGCTTCAGACCTTGACCTTTCTGGACATTGGGTGGAGGCAGCTTTAGATGTATTTCGGGTTGATGAAGAACAAGCAACAGGCATACCTTCCCAACCCCTAAAAAGCAATTGCTGTATATTTTATCCCAACCCTTTCATCGATGAAGCTAATTTTCAATTCGACTTTGGTACGGGTTCCATTAAAAATTCCCGGTTTGAAATATATAATACTATTGGACAATTGGTTGAAAGCCATTCAATAGGTGAAGGACAAGGAAAAATAATTTGGGGCTCATTATTAAAGCCAGGCATGTACATTGCTAAAATCTTAGTGGATGGCTTGGTTGAAGATGTCACCACTTTAGTTAAGATTAGATAGTAGCAATAAAGATGGAGAGCTTGAAGTTTGACTACTTCAGGCTCTTTTTTATACATATCTTATAATTTACGTTTATTGAGTATTACCATCTCTTAGTTCAGGCATGTTAAGAAGATATATCTTTATTTTAGAACATCTATCCAGGAAAGTGCTTATAAACTAGCCTTCGTCATAACTGAATTATAATCGCACTACGTCACAATGCCGGCATATCCAGACATCTATTCCATAGAAGACTTCATTGTTGCATCAATGCCGACCAGAACAGCCTTTTTAAGCAGGTAATAGTTAGAGCTAAGATGACGGGTCAGGCCTGAGATGAAGAGTTTCTTGTATGTATATATAGCATTTTAAAGGACAGAAGAATGAAGAATGCTATTTATACTGATGTACTTATCAGACTAAATCATTATTTACGGAACAGCAACAATTCTCCCCCTTTTAGTTTGAAACCTTCACAATTTGTGCCGTTTGGGTATGATCACTTAAATCGAGGCGTAGGAAATATATCCCATTAGGGGCATGATTTAATACATCTACAGACAGGAAATTAAAGCCCATCTGCAAGGGGGATTCAAATGAATAAATTTTTTCACCTAACATATTATAAACCTCAGCCTGTAATTGCTTTGCTTCCTGAGAATAATATAACAGGCCAAAAGTATCTGAAAAAGGATTGGGGTAAATTAATGGCTCCGTCAATAAGGGATTGTAAGGCGCCTTTCCCGATAGCAATAGATCAGCTACCTGATAATTAGGTATGCCATAACCCATAGAGTCGTTTGGATTGAAATATAGGCTGCTGCTCTTCTCAATTGCATCAATAATTTCCATGTTGTTTTTGTCCTGATGTGCCTGCCACAAGCATGCTGTCATGCCTGCAATAATAGGGTTGGAAAAGGAAGTACCGTTGTTCGTGACTATCGTACCGGAAAAGGGTTCCACGACGGTAGCACGTAATCCCTGAGCAACCACATTAGGTTTTATGTCCCCGTCCGCTGAGGGGCCATGAGAGCTAAAAAACTTATTTACGCCTATAGAATCAACAGCTCCTACGGTTAAAATGCTGTCGTCATCTGCAGGGGCAGTAATGTAATAC
>JACCZV010000107.1 GCA_013695775.1 Chitinophagales bacterium
GTATTACTTTCGGATAATTTAGTAATAAGCAACTGATCCAATTGATTATTCAGCACAACTTCTGATCAAATTAATAATTCTGGTCGTCAAATTAATAAATTTTTAGAATATATCCTTTTTATTCCAGAATCTTCTTGTAATCTGTTCCGAAAAATGGTCGGGAAACTATCAGACATCCATGAAAAAACATCGGGCTAAAGGGCCAATTGCTGAAAACTTATGATGGGTTCATTATTCTTTAATTATTCTTTAATTATTTTATAAGAAGTTCTCAAGCCGCCAGCATTTACGGTAATTATATACATACCTGCTAATAGATCTGACATATCCACTGACACCTGATGATCTCCTTCTGCGAGAAGTCCTTGATGAAGTTGCATTACTCTCGCTCCAAAGAGGTTCTCGATGAAGATTATAACATTTGCATGATGAACCATCGAAACTTCTATGGTGATGTTTCCCGAGGTTGGGTTGGGGTAGACATTGTCAATTGCGGACTTTAACGATATTAATGGGGATGATGTAACCTGTGGTCCTCCGCATTTATATATCTTAATAAGATTACCCCCTTCAGCTTCTTGCCTAATCCTTGCCTTTCTGAAGGTAATCAACCCTTTCTCAGAACTTCCAGGATGATAGACCATGCTTCTCGACTGTTTTAGAACACTGCCCTCCCAATTCTCCATACAAATTATAGAGCCTGAAGGAAGGTTAATAAATTCTTGCAGGCGGCGTGGAGTTATATCCACTCTTACGTACGGGGGTAGCCCTCCTAACGGCCACAGGGTGCCATCGGTAAGCTTCCATTGATTTGTATGTACAAGCGTTTGCCAACCTTCCGAATATTCAAAAATTGTACTGTCAACAAACTCCATTACACCATTGATTGAGCCAACAGTGTCACCGTCATAATAGGGAGGATTAGGATTGTGTGTATCCCCCGGATCTTGATTCATTGAACAATTGGAAAAAGCCGGATAGGAAGTTCGGGTACTAAATCTTGCCAGGGTTGAAAAGGGGTTGTCCTTAATAGATTTATGGCCAATTTTATGTTGTCGCAGATCCCAGGCATACCGTCCACCAGACCTATAGGCATTTATTGAATTATAATATTCTATTTTTTCTTCCCAGCAAGTAACAATATCCTCCTTCCCGGAAGTAAGATAAATGAAGGGCAAAGAACGATATTTATTATCCCGAAGAAGATTATTGAAATTGGCCCATTCCCACATTGAATAGTTGCCTTCACCATTAATTTTTGGTAAATCTGATGGCAGATTACTTTCAAGAGTACCAAGAAAGATATCAGCATGTTCACGAGAAGAACCATTTTCGTTCCACTTGCAAAGGGGATTATCGTCATTTAAATATTGTGCATTCACTTTTGTGTTCACTATATCGCAGGCAGAAATCCATTCCGGATAATAATAGCTTAAGGCCAGAGCACCAATGGTGCCATTGGAGGTGCCAAAAACAGATATTCGGGTTGAATCTATATCTTCCGGAAATCTTCGTACCAACCAATTGCGTGTCCAGGCCAATCTATGGATGGTATACCCTTTAACGACTCCAGTAGTTGGGGGCGGGGTATCTTCATTTACACTATATATATCTATGTTCTCATTATAGCCGAGCCATTTAGTATTTTCTCCGGCAATTGAATCCCAGTTAAAGTTTGGAATCACATCCTCCATAGAAATCTGCCAGAGTCCGTCAATATGCAGGCCGCTCACATTTTCATAGGAATTTCCACCACCCCCATAAAAAAAGAAAGTAGCTGCATTCGCACCCGCCAAATTTTCATCTGGCACTATTCCGAAATTGAAAGACAGGCATCCCTCGTTGGTCATTTCGGGTGTATACTCTGTCTTTACATTTCCACCAAAAACAGTGTAAGCATCATAGGACAAGGTACTATCTATAAGCACGGGCAGGTTGTCTATCTGCAAAACCGGTTCTATCTGAGCTACAATTTCGGAAACGCCTGTTGTAGTAGAATTTTTTCCAGGTATAATATACCTATTTTCTACCAGGGTGCCATCTAAGCCTAAGGAATCAGATGTAACAGCATAATAGACTGTTTTATTCTTGGAACAGGTTGCAACAAAAACACAATGATTTACATCTAACGAGTCCAATGGATCCCGATTAATTACCAAATATCGCTCTGGCTTAGTAGTGTCCATCCCTTGCGTGCCGAGGGTTAAAAAATAATTTAATGAGAAATCATGCGGCACTCGCCCTACATATTTTGCGCTGTCAATGTTACTGTTTGTTATCGGATGATCGAAGGAATATGTATAATAGAAACCAATGTCTTCCGGGATCACATTCCACTTAATAAAGGTTTGGCCATTACGATATTGGGCATTTACACTATCTACGACTGTTTGTGATAACACAGCCTTGAAAAAAAGAACAGATAAAATAATAAGTAAAGTCTTCTTCATTGATCCTGTTGTATTTTTTGCGCTAAATTAGAAAAAATAACGGAGAGAACTTAGTGACAGGGCTTAAAAAGAAAATCACCATGCAGAGGCTTTACCTTTTACATAGTACCCTGTTCCAACATATGACCTGTTACGAGGATGTGAGGAGCATTCGTCACTGCAAGCTCCATTGTGTTTCCATCCACATTCATCACACATCACAATGTGGTTGTTGCATTCGGGGTTTGAACAGTTAATTAGCCTTGTTGACGAAACCCCACAGCGAAAACATTTTGATATCACGGTAGGGTTTACTTCGTTCACATCCACTACCAGACGCTCATCAAAAACATAACACTTACCATCAAAATCCTTACCTCCGGTGTGCTTTGCATATTCTAATATGCCACCATGAAGGTGATAGACATTCTTAAATCCATTCTGCAACAGAAATGCCGTGGCCTTTTCACACCGGATGCCACCGGTGCAATAAGCGATGATCTTTTGATCCCTGTATCTTTCTATTTGCGGGAGAAAAGTGGGGAGATCTCTAAAATGATCCATGGGAAGAGTCACTGCGTTTTTAAATTGCCCAACCTCCCACTCAACTTTATTTCGAACATCAAGCAGCACTGCATCTCCTGTATCTTTTTCATGTATAAACTCTGAAGGTTCCAGGTATTTACCTGCCTGTTTCCACACATCCACATGAGGTTGATTAAAGTTAACAATCTCTTTTTTATACCGTACGAAAATTTTGGAAATGGCGAGTTTATCAACCTCCTGCACCTTAAACTGAAGATCAGTAAACCGGTTATCAGAATGTAGCAGGTTCATATATTGCTCACACTGTTCAAGTGTGCCTGAAACTGTGCCGTTAATTCCCTCTTCTGCTATTATGATACGGCCTTTTATGCCGATGGATTTACAGAAATTGAGATGGCAAGCTGCAAATTCTTTGGCCCCCTGAATGAGGATGTATTTGTAAAATAACAAGCTTCTATACGGTTTCATTCTTCAGACATCTAAATCTAATAAAAGCGAAAATAATTATTGTTTACTACGGATGCAGAATCCTAAGCTGATAATTAAGCTGATCATGAGTATATTGGCTGACCCTGTCATTATACTAGAGGAAATATTTAAGTTCTCTGAGCGCATGAATTTCATGAGTAACTGTTTCAGCATGTTGTATTTTATCCGGATTAAAGAGCACATGGTCCATCCCCACCGATTTAGCTCCTTGAATATCAGCATCTATACTGTCCCCGATAAAAATGCTGTCTATTACAGTTGCATTTGCTAAACTGAAAGCGTACTTGAAAATTTCTCTGTTCGGTTTCTGGGTTCCTGCCATCTCTGAAGAAATCACATATTTGAAATAAGCAGTTATTCCTGAGTTGCGCAGCTTCATCGCCTGCACTTCTTCAAATCCGTTTGTAATAATGTGTAGGGAATATTTGGCCTGCAGGTACGTAAGAACATCATGCACATCGTCATATAATTTTGTTTTTGTTGGAAGGATTTTGAGATAAGACTCCGCCATGCTTTTAGCAAGATCCATATCTGTTAATTCGAATTCATTAAGGACGGAAGTAAAACGAACAAGCCGTAACTCTTCTCTGGCGATCATTCCTTTCCTGAACAGATCCCAGAAGATACTATTATGGTAATGATACCTTTCACAGAACAATACACTGTCAACTCCCCTGCTCTCAAAATCATACAACTGACACACCTCTGCAATAGTCTCTCCCGAATTGCTTTTAAAATCCCACAATGTTTCATCGAGGTCAAAAAAAATATGCGTATATTGTTTCAAGCGTCCTGCTTTAATGTGCAGCAAATTTATATTATTAAGAAGCCCTCAACAGTTTTTCCATAACAAATATTCAAGAATATTAATGTGATTTAGGTTAGACTTCCTTAGAGTAATTTTTACAGCCGTTTAGTTATCATCCTTTTATTTTGTGTAGAGCCTAAGTAAGATTGAAATTTGTTGTTTACGTTTCTTTATATACATTTGCCGAATACTATTCCTTTTTCGGGATTCAATTTATAAAGCCAAATAATCCGTTTCATAATTAATTCATTACCAGGATCAGGTATACTCTCCTGCAAATAATGCAGACCGCTGCATTCAAAGTCTTAACTCTATTGAACCACCATTTATGTACGACATTCTGCAATTGAACGAGATGCTCGTTCCAGAACTCAAAGACATTGCTGAAAATCTGAAAATTGAAAATCATCAGAAGCTTGTAAAGCAGGAACTTATATATAAAATTCTGGATAAACAGTCCATTGCGCCCGAGCTTTCTAAACCAGTTGCTGACGATAGCAAACCTAAGGTTCGTCGTAGAAAAATTTCTGCCCCTGTTGAAGAAACCGCAGTGGCACCTGAAGAAGTGCATGCTTCTTCTGTTAATGAAAACTTCCGTGAGCCGGAAGCAATGCCAGAAATTGAACCAAAGGCAGAACGGCAAGTTGAAGAAACAGGTGAACAAGAGGTTCCACAAACTTCTCTTCAGGAACAATCTGTAATTTCTGAGGACAAAACAGAAGATGCCATACGCTACGAGAAAAACGGACAGTTTCAACGTCTTCCTTTTCGAAAGGAGGTGGCCTTTAATGTTGACCTGGATGGAATGGTTGAAGGAGAAGGTGTTCTGGAAATAATGAGCGATGGCTACGGTTTTCTTAGGTCGTCCGATTATAATTATCTCTCCTCACCAGACGATATTTATGTTTCTCCATCGCAAATAAAGCTCTTCGGAATAAAAACAGGCGATACCGTTACAGGTTCCGTTCGACCACCGAAAGAGGGAGAAAAATATTTTGCTCTGTTGAAGGTGGCCTCTATTAACGGGAAAAAGCCTGAAGAGATCCGTGATCGCGTGCCTTTCGATTATCTCACCCCTCTTTTTCCGGACGAAAAGCTCGATCTCTTTATGGAATCGAATGATTACTCTACGA
>JACCZV010000153.1 GCA_013695775.1 Chitinophagales bacterium
CTTCACCGGACTCTATTTGTACCACACAGGAACTTGCGAGGCCTACTACAATCATTACGATAGCAACTACTCTTATTATGCGGGAAATGGGACGGGTTCTTTCTGAAGTGCGCAGGCCAAAGCTTACCAGAAGGGCCATGATGGCAAGAATGATGAGAAACATGATTCAATTTTTTTGAAAAGGTAAACAATCAGACTCAGATTTTTTGATAAGTTAAAAATCTGCTTATAAAGATGGTATGAGACTACGAAGCAACAATCTTCGCTTTTAAAGTTATAATCTTATGATATATACGGTTAAAAAACTTATTACGCTCTCTTTCGGATGAGCCGCTAAGGAGCATTGATTTGCTGATTTGCTTTTGAAGAAACGATTGAGCTTCCCTGCAAAATCCCGGATGAGATGTGAACAGGTAATCCAATTCATTGTAGCCTATCATTGAAACAGGAAATTGATCCGTTGCCACGAATATTGAATTGTCTAATCCCACAAGATCATTATAATACAATTCGAAAGGAACATCAGGATGCACCTGTTTTCCATCGAACCACTTGAAACCTGTTTCTGTCTGATTATGAATGGTTCGGATAACTTCTTCAAATGCATCACATAGTTTCAGTGCAACAGATTTATTGGCAAGCCATCCCGCTTCATGAAAATATTCTATCTGTCGTAATGCCGCATTGCCCGTATCCTCATTCCAAATCTCAGTAAAGGGAATCTGAAAATAGATTTTAGCAAGGGCCCTAGATTTTTTCATCAACTCCGGGGGGATGATGTTGAAATCAAACTTCACGGCATCAATGGCCTGGTTGGCACGGATAGTTTTTAGCCAGAAAAAAAGCTTGAACATTCCCATTTCAGGAATCTGGAAATGATGAAATATGGGGATATCCTTTGCGGCATAAATGCCATGTTTTTCTTTTGTGTCTGCTATACGCTGGAGATACTCTGAGGTTTTTGTAAGGAATTCCTCAAACTCTAGTGGCTGATCGCGGAATGTTGATCGCCCGAATAAAACCGTATCGGATTTTCCCGGAGAAATTTCCCCTAAGCTTACTCCGAAGTGTTTGGAGAGCACGGCCGCTTCTTCGAGAGTTATTGCTGTTTCGCCTCGAAGCCGGCGATAGGCGCTGTCATTACTGATCTGCAGCAGGTCTGCAATTTCATCCACCAGGGAAATATTTGACTTTGCCCGTTGCTTCACACGCTCAAAGAATACGGTTTGTATATCCTGCTTCATACGTGAAAAGGTTTTTTGCGATTTAATCTAACCGTATGGTTGTGAGTAAAAAAATTTTGCAAAAAATACACATTCATATCTGAATACGCAATAATCAGTAATTCTATTAAAGCTTTATCCCAAATCGGAGTATATCTGCGGCTTATTTCGCAATTATCAATTCGTATGCAGCAATTACCAGTTTTGAAAGGGCTAATGGGTGGGCACATCTTTGTTTCAGTTTTTATTGAAACCATTCGAAACCACTAAACCACCGAATCATGTTATCCTTATTAGCTCTATCCACAATGGTAAGGTGGTTTTCCGGAGCCCGCAAAAGTTCTTGTGAAGAAATTTCTTCTAAAGAACCGGCGGACTCCGGTTTTCTACTTAAAGGAGGATTGCTATTGTTGATGCTATTGATATCCCAATGCACATATTCACAGCAAAAGATTTTAATATATGACATTATAAGAAAGAACGAAACCATAGGCACGGTCGAGGCAAGCCGGATTACCAAAGGAGCTCAAACAAAGTATCATGTAGAGTCACATGTTGCTATTCGCTTGTTTGCCGACATCAAAGTAGATGTGTGGCTAAACAGTAATTATATAAACGGAATAATGACGGAAGCATGGATGCGTAAAACGATAAATGGTAGAGACAAAACCAACAATCATCTTCTTAAAAAAAATGACGGGTATTGTTTCATTAATATATCTGGTGATACTTCATCTCTGCAGAGCAGCATCACACGAAGCATTTCTACACTCTATTTCACAGAGCCTCTCAATCTTGAAAAAATATTCTCTGAAAACTTTCTTCGCTATGTACCGCTTCAAAACAAAGGACAGGGCACCTATAAAATTTTGTTACCCGATGGACATGTGAATTCCTATACGTATAAAAACGGCATTTGCACTGAGGTGGAAATGGAAACACAATTGTCGAATGTTTTTCTAAAGTTAAAATCAGTAACTGACAACCTATGATACCTCAATTCCACTTTGCAACCACCGCTGTGTTCATTACGCTGCTGGCCTTGTTGAGTTACTTTTTACTGTTGCTTTCATCCCCAATGAAATCACTTGTCAATAAATTTTTTCTTGAAGAAGACAGGTCACTTGCCTGGCGAATGTATGAACGATTGGGTGGGGCGTTTATCCTTGGAGTTTTACCGGCCTCTCTTATTTTAATAATTACACACGTAAATGATTCTGCAATATTATTCACTGGTGCTATCACCAGGTTTTATTTAATTCCTGTTTTCTGCGTCACTATTCTAATCATCAACTTTTTTGCAACCCGCAAAGCTGCCAATAGAATAGGTTATCCGCTCATCATAAAGAAAAACTGGACGGGCTCACTTTTGTTAGTGAACCAACTTACTTGGGCCGTATACCTGTTCGCATATGAATATCTCCTTCGAGGTGTTTTGTTTTCGTCCTGCATCGTGTTGGTCGGATTACCTACAGCGACCATCATTAATATAGTGTTATACTCAGTGCTCCACTTCCGCCGTGGAATAAAGCAGATGATATTCGCTATACCGTTCGGCGTGGTGCTTTGTCTGCTTACCGTAGCCACTTCTTCATGGATAACTGCCGCCCTATTGCACACGGCCTTCGCTACTTCCTACGAATTTTTTGTGATTTCATACGGGAAAAAATGGGGGCGTAGCTCCCGAAGGCATCCTTCTCTGTCATCTCATTGACAACTATCTGACCTTGCTTAATAGTTCGTCAAGCTCATTGTGACTTATGAAGCATAATAGCTCATGCCATATTGCAATATCTTAAGTGCAGAATATGATGAAGTGCCGTGTATTAAGTGTTCCAACTGGGAACAAAAGTAAGAACTATTAAAATCAATCATTCATTGCCTTTAAGAGAGCAATCTGAACGCGTGAACCTGTAACCGATTGGCCAAAGAAGACTGATTTAACAGGTAAGAATATATTTCTAATACAACTATATTGAAGAGGCTAAAGCTCCGAAAATGGATTTGTACATAAAGAAATAAACTAGCAATTACCACAAAAGAAGTCCGGGCAGCCTGATAGTTTTTTCAAACAATGCAAAATATGTATTTCATGCGCATGCTTTGCAAATACACCGCCTTCTTCCTGGATCCTTGCTAACTATTCAGCATAAATCACAACAATCATTTTGCTAACCTGCTTTCCCGTTTTAATTCAGCTGTTTCTGAAAATAGATTTGCCCTAAATAAAATCTAAACAGTATGAATTCGAAACAATTAAAGCCGCATTATCAAATCAATAATGATGAACCCTGGTTTGATAAACTAAAGCATGATGTAAATAAACTTGTTAAATCAACAGATAAGACTGTTAAAATGAGAATGCATATTAAAGCGACTGTTTTATTTGTTGCTTATATCTTTTTTTATTCGCTGTTACTCTTTAATTCCCATTCAACAGGACAAATGTTTGTATGGTATGCGCTGCTGGGACTAAGCCTCATATTTCTCTTTCTAAATACTGCTCATGATATTTCACACAATGCCCTTTTCAGCAACCGCCGCTGGAATGAACAGGCACTAGTTCTATTGGATATCCTGGGCGATAATAGTGTAATCTGGAAGCGCAGGCATGTTCATTACCATCATGTTTATTCAAACGTGCTGGATTGGGACATGGATATCAGGCAGTCACCCCTGGTTCGTATTTTTCCCCAGGGAAAATACCGTCTGTTCCATAGGTTTCAGCATATATATATGCCATTTCTCTATTTATTCTATAGTATTCACGTTAGCTATTATCGTGACTTCTATGACCTATACAGTGGTGAGGGACTGGTGAATAAGGCAGGCATAAGAGATAAGGTAAATATCGCGCGTTTCTATTTCTATAAGCTGGTTAATCTCTCACACTTGCTATTTATTCCAATGATCATTATTCCACAAGCCTGGTATTTGGTTTTCGCAGGTTTTCTGATTATGCATATGGCGGGAAGCCTGGTGGCTGCCATGGCACTTGTTTCAGCGCATGCAGGAGAGGAGGCAGTATTTGTAAATGCTGAAGCTGATGACACGATCAGTCATAGCTGGATGCAACACCAACTCATTACAACAACTGATTTTGCAACAGACAGCCAATTACTCACTCAGCTATTTGGAGGATTTAATCACCACGTCGCACATCATTTATTTCCCTCCGTGTCACATGGTCATTATCCAAACATCACAAAGATGATTATTCAAATGGATCAGGAGAATCATTTAGGATATAAGAGCATTGGATTAGGCAAAGCGCTTCTCACACATTTTCATCTGCTTAGAAATAACAGTGAACCTATTGACATTTTCGATGAGTAGTCGAAGAAAGAAAGGATTCTTCACCTTTAAAAATGCCAATCTAGTGGGGGATATGTATTAACGTTCAGGCATATTTTTGATCCTAAGCAATTTCTATCCGTGGAATAATTTTAGCCTCTTTACAATGGCTGATGAGTTTCATATTTTTTGCTATATCAGTGGAAAAAATTATATTTTCAAAGAAAAATTAATATCATGAAACCAAATTCACAAATACTATTTTTATTGCTCCTTCAATTTCCAATTTACTTCACCGCTTTTGCACAATGCACAGGCTGGGCAAAGACGGCTTCAGGGGAGAAGGAAAACAGAGCATGGGGCATCACTCTAGACGAACAAAAGAATTCTTACGTCGCCGGATTTTACAATGGCCCTACCACCTTCGGAAACCTAACTGTAAATGATAGTGGCTTGTTTGTGATCAAGAATGATTCACTTGGCAATCAACTTTGGGTTAAAACCTTTCCAAGCTCCTTCTACGAAATTTTTTCTTTTATCAATTACACTGCCGAAGGAGTTTATTTGGCTACTACTTTCGATTCATCCGCAACCTTTGGCAGCACCATACTTACGACTTCAGGGAACTACGGCATTGC
>JACCZV010000186.1 GCA_013695775.1 Chitinophagales bacterium
GCTGCTTTTGAAAAAGGAGATCCTTATGCATTATATTGGGAAACGCCGCCGCAAACAGCATCCATTGTTTGGGAGACCAACTATGAATGGAAAGATGGTGCATGGATGCATGATCGTAAAATCAAGAATAAGCTTTCTCAACCCTTTTCAGTTTATGAAGTGCACTTAGGTTCATGGCGAAGAAGCCCTGACAATCCTGATAAGGTACTCGATTATCAACAATTGGCAGAGGACCTGTCTACATATGTAAAGCAGATGAATTTCACACATGTAGAATTACTGCCTGTAATGGAACACCCATATTACGGATCATGGGGGTACCAGGTCACCGGCTATTTCGCACCTACCTCACGCTTTGGTACGCCTCAGGGTTTTATGAAGATGATAGATCAGCTTCATCAGGATGGAATAGGTGTGATACTCGATTGGGTTCCATCCCACTTTCCCGGTGATGGCCACGGCCTGGTCTATTTTGATGGAACCGCTCTATACGAACATGAAGATCTGCGAAAGGGATTTCATCCTGACTGGAAAACTCACATATTCAATTATGGCAGAAACGAGGTGCGCTCTTTCCTGCTAAGCAATGCTTGCTTTTGGTTACATCATTATCATGCAGATGGATTGCGAGTGGATGCGGTGGCTTCAATGATTCATCTCGACTATTCAAGAAAGGAGGGTGAATGGGAGCCTAATATTCATGGCGGCAGGGAAAACCTGGAAGCCATCTCATTGCTTCGTGAATTAAATACAGAGGTGCATAAGAAATTTCCGGATGTACAGATAATAGCAGAAGAGTCCACTGATTTCCCAAAGGTAACATGGCCGGTAAAAGATGGCGGCCTCGGCTTCAGCATGAAATGGATGATGGGCTGGATGAACGATACACTAAAGTATTTTTCACATAATCCCATTTTTAGAAAATTTCATCACAATGAGATTGTCTTCAGCATCATGTATGCATTTTCGGAAAATTTCATGTTGCCGCTCTCACATGATGAGGTAGTGCATTTAAAAAAATCCTTGCTAAGTAAAATGCCGGGCGATGAATGGCAGCAGTTTGCAAACGTGCGCACCCTGCTGGCTTACATGTACACACATCCGGGTACAAAATTACTTTTCATGGGCAACGAATTCGGACAGCTCCGCGAGTGGAACCACGAGCACAGCATAGACTGGCATTTGCTTAAGTTAGCTCCGCATAAAGGATTGCAGCAATTGATGAGAGAGATCAACATATTATATACTTCTGAGCTGGCACTTTACACCAGGAGTTTTTCTTCCGATAGCTTTGAATGGATGAAAGTGGATGATGCGGATAACAGTGTGCTTATATATTGTCGCAAGGGATTGAAAAAAACGGATGTCATCCTCATTGCATTGAACCTGACACCTGTTCCAAGATATGGATATCGTACGGCTGTTCCACTAAAAGGGCAATGGCTTGAAATTATGAACACAGATGATCTGCATTATTGGGGCAGTGGATTTCAAACCCGAGGTCATGTACAAGCGCAACAGGTACAATGGGATAAAAAGAAATATTCAGTAGTGATAGATCTCCCGCCTATGGCAGCACTCATATTTAAGTTTGATCCGGCAAAAAGAAAAAGAATGGTGGTTTCAAAAAAGGCAGGTTAAAATTGAGAGCATCAAAATCTCCATGCAGATATCGCTGTATATTAATCTGAACGAAAAAAGTGTCTCACCCGATCCTCATTTTCGCCGCCTTTTTGCTGTATCTTTGCCCGCTTTTTTATGCCTCAAGCAACATCTCAAATTAACCCTAAAGTTGCTATATCTGAAGTCAGCAATCCGGAGATAGAATTCCTGGAAGTGCTTGGCGCCCGCGTTCACAATCTTAAAAACATTGATGTAAGGATTCCAAGAAACAAGCTGGTAGTCATCACAGGCATCAGTGGCAGCGGGAAATCATCTCTTGCTTTTGATACAATATATGCTGAGGGACAACGCCGCTACATGGAGAGCTTTTCCTCTTATGCCCGACAATTCCTGGGTGACCTTGAGCGCCCCGATGTAGACCAAATTACAGGATTAAGTCCTGTTATCTCCATTGAACAAAAGACTGTTAACAAAAATCCGCGTTCTACTGTAGGCACCATCACTGAGATCTATGATTTCATGAGGCTTCTCTATGCCCGCGCCGCCGATGCTTATTCTTATGAGACCGGTGAAAAAATGGTGCATTACACCGAAGAGCAGATCATCAGTCATATCAAAGAAAATTTTAAAGGTGAAAAAGTTCTTCTGCTTGCCCCTCTCGTGCGCGGCAGAAAAGGTCATTATCGTGAGTTGTTTGAGCAGGTCCGTAAACAGGGTTATTTAAAAGTGCGCGTGGATGGCGTAATCTCTGATCTGAAGGAAAAGATGCAGGTAGACCGCTATAAGGTTCATGATATTGAAGTAGTAATAGACCGGCTTCAATTAAATGAAAAATCATTCGACCGACTTCAAAAATCTGTTGCCCTAACATTGAAGATGGGAAAGGGCATAATCATGGTGATTATGGCGGATGATGAAAGCAAAGCATTAAGCCTAAGCAAAACGCTGATGGACCCTTCATCAGGAATTTCCTATGATGAGCCTTCACCCAATACATTCTCTTTCAACTCTCCTTACGGCGCATGCTCACACTGCAAAGGATTGGGTTTTGTATACGAGATCAACAGAGATGTGATCATTCCTGATGATTCAAAAAGCATCAACGAAGGTGGCATAATCCCTCTCGGAGAAGTACGGGATAATTTCATCTATCAGCAGGTGCGCGCCATTGCTGTCAGAAATAAATTCACGTTAGCCACTCCAATAAAGAAAATACCAAAGGAAGCACTGAACATGATCCTCTACGGATCGAAAGAGGAGAAAGTGGATGTCTCACTCAACTTCGATGATGCCGGCGAATCGTATTCTACAGAGTTTGAAGGGCTGGTGAATATGATCTATCGATACTACCGCGACACCGGGTCTGATGGGTTGCGCCGCTGGGCGGAAGAATTTATGGACGCGGTGCCATGCCCTATCTGCAAGGGTTCGAGGCTAAAGCAGGAATCTCTTTTTTTTCGCATCAATGAAAAGAATATTGCGGAACTCTCAAAAATGAGCATTGCAGAACTTCAAACATGGTTCAATGGATTGGAGGAACATTTATCTGACCGGCAATTGCAGATTGGCCGCGAGGTAGTGAAAGAAATTCGATCGCGCATCAGCTTTCTTATGGATGTAGGGCTTGAATATCTTGCGCTGAACCGTCCGTCTCGCTCACTCTCCGGCGGTGAGTCGCAGCGCATCCGGCTTGCTACCCAGATCGGTTCGCAGCTTGTTGGAATCACCTATATACTGGATGAGCCAAGCATTGGCCTCCACCAGCGCGACAATCAGAGGCTTATTAAGGCTTTGCATGAGCTAACCGCTGTAGGCAACAGCGTGCTGGTAGTGGAGCATGATAAAGACATCATGCTTGCAGCAGATCATATCATTGACATGGGGCCGGGTGCTGGCGAGCATGGAGGCTTCATTGTTTCCGAGGGTGTGCCCTCAGAATTCAATGGCCAGTCTACTGTCACAGTAGATTACCTTGCGGGAAGGAAGGAGATCAAAGTGCCGGTGGCGCGACGTGAAGGAAACGGCAAATCCTTATATCTCAAAGGGGCTACCGGGAATAATCTGAAAGATGTCTCTGTAACCATTCCACTTGGAAAATTGATTTGCGTAACCGGGGTCTCCGGAAGCGGCAAATCCACGCTGATCACAGAAACGCTTTATCCAATATTGAATCAATATTTTTACAACTCCCGAAAAAAACCGCTTGCTTACAATACAATAGAGGGGTTGAAGCTCCTCGATAAGGTGATTGAAATCGATCAGTCACCGATTGGAAGAACACCACGATCTAATCCCGCAACATATATTACTGTCTTCACGGATATCCGGGATCTGTTTGCTCAACTGCCTGAATCGAAGATACGCGGATATAAGACCGGCCGTTTTTCATTTAATGTAAAAGGCGGACGATGTGAAGATTGCCAGGGGGGCGGCATGAGACTAATAGAGATGAATTTTCTGCCTGATGTTTATGTCGAATGTGAAAAATGCATGGGCAAGCGCTACAACCGCGAAACACTTGAGGTGCGCTATCGCGGAAAGTCTATCAGTGATGTGCTGGAGATGACTGTGGATGATGCGGTAACATTTTTCGAAAACATGCCCAAGATCTATCGCAAAATAAAAACCATGCAGGATGTAGGGCTGGGCTACATCAGACTTGGACAGCAGGCCACCACATTAAGCGGAGGAGAGGCCCAGCGCGTGAAGCTCTCTACAGAGCTTTCTAAAAAAGATACAGGTCAAACTTTTTATATTCTCGATGAGCCTACCACAGGACTTCATTTCGAAGACATCCGGGTGCTGATGGAGGTGCTTAGCAAACTTGTTGATAAAGGCAATACGGTCTTAATTATTGAACACAATCTCGACGTGATCAAGCTCGCCGACCATATCATTGATCTTGGCCCTGAAGGAGGTGAAAAAGGTGGTTACATTGTAGCAGAGGGCACGCCAGAGATAGTTGCAAGGAATAAGAAAAGCTATACAGGAGAATTTTTGAAGAGGGAATTGGAGTAATAGTAATAAAATTTGCAATGGTGGCTGTTTCTAAGCTATTGATTATTTTTTACTAACCCCCGGTTTCCTTAGCTAAACTTCGGCAGGAAAGATATTGTAGTAAGAAGAATTGCTTAATTTTGTCATGCTGTCACGCAAAACTGAAAACCCAAATGACGTTTGGGAAACCTGAAAAAGGTAGCCGAAAGGCATAGGTTTTACGGACGGTTTTTTTATTGATGCAGTTTGAAGTTCCATATTGTAAACCGTGGGTTACTTCTTAAAGTATTATCAGTTAGATTTTTTAGTCCGGCACTTTCTGCAATGTAATGTGATAAATCAATTTTGCTTCTCTTAGATTCTGAAAGAAGGTGTAACCATTCTTCTGATAACCCATTGCACCAAGAATGATGTCGCTAATTTGAAGTAAATCGCTTTGCTTCGATTCGACTGGTTCTATACCAATAAATGGATTGGAACCGATTTGAAACTTTTTATTCATCCCAAAATTCAAAACCTTTTTTAGTGTATTTAGTTTATACCGCGTTTGCCGCTTATCAAGATGAACCACGAATCGTACAAGATTTTCCCGGCTGCAATAAACTTTACCAAAGCAATGAAGTAATAGCTGATAGAGGTTCATAGTGAACCGCTTCAAGCGGCGTGTTCTCAAACTTTAGCCA
>JACCZV010000073.1 GCA_013695775.1 Chitinophagales bacterium
TCCTTATGAAGTATACGGTAAAATATCATTTGAGGAGGTGATTGAAACAGGTGGCGATTGCCTTTCGCGTTATCTCGTGAGGATGGAGGAGATGCGCCAGTCTCTTTCTATTATAGAGCAACTTATAGACAACATTCCTGAAGGAGATTTCCAGGCAAAAACAAAGGCAGTGCTGAAATTGCCAAAAGGAGAATTCTATTCACGCGTGGAGACAGCGCGAGGAGAGTTTGGCGTTTACATCATCAGCGAAGGAGGCACAACCCCTTACAGAATAAAATTCCGGTCTCCGGGGTTTTCGAATCTCTCCGCACTAAACCACATGGCAAAGGGATCTAAAATAGGCGACCTTATTGCAATTATGGGAACGCTTGACCTGGTAATTCCTGATATTGACAGGTAATAACTTGAATGTTCGCGTACGTTACTTCTCAATGCTAGCTCCGTAGGAGCAGAAGTATGACAGTAAGAACATGATTCACACACCCCATGTAGCTGAAAGATTTTCAAAAGCTTGCTAAAAAGCTTCAACTTCGTCACTTATGAAAAGCCGGGGGGAATTGATTCAGTATCGGGTTGCTCGAGCTAAAGAAAGCTTGGCAGCAACCAAGGACCTGTTCGCCAATGGATACTATAACGATGCTGCCAGCAGAATGTACTATGCCAGCTTTTACATTTTACTTGCTTACATATGCGCTAAGCAATTGAAAGCAGAAACTCATAAAAGAGTGCAAATAGTATTTCACGAATTAATAAAAACCGGCTTAATAGATGAAAAGTTTTCAAAACTCTATTCAAAATTGTTCAACCGAAGATTTGAGAGTATACACTCAGAATTTGTTAATTATGCAATAGACGATGTGAAGCCACTGATCAGCGAAGTAGAACAGTTTATTATAACTGTTGAGAAGCTCATAATTTCAACTATTACGAATGCTTAGTCTTGAACACATCTCGAAAACTGTGGATGACTGGTTATACAAAACATTTAATCATCCACTCGCTTTAGGTTTAGAATTTTTAATCGCCGGCTTGTTGGTTATTGGTCTGTTTTCTATGTTGGGATTAGTTCTAATTATGATGGAGCGAAAGGTTTCTGCTTACATGCAGGTACGGTTGGGACCAAATCGTGTGGGCCCGAAAGGAATGTTTCAAACAGTAGCGGATACATTGAAGCTTGTGGTTAAAGAGGGACTTACACCTGATGGTGCCGACAAATTCCTATTCAATCTGGCACCTTTTGTTGTAATGATTACTACCATGCTGATTCTTGCGCCTATTGCTTTTGCGAAAGGTTTTCAAATGTGGGATATCAATATTGGTGTCTTATACATTACAGCCATCTCCTCAATCTCTGTAATTGGAATATTAATGGCAGGGTGGGCGAGCAACAACAAGTATTCGCTGTTGGGTGCAATGCGCAGCGGAGCGCAGATTGTGAGCTATGAGCTCTCAGCCGGTATGTCTATTCTATGCATTGTAATCTTATCAGGAAGCCTTCAGTTATCTGAGATCATTGCTTCTCAGCAAACAGGATGGTGGATTTTTAAAGGGCACATCCCTGCTGTAATTTCTTTTGTGATTCTCATCATCGCCATAACTGCTGAAACCAACAGAGCACCTTTTGACCTTGCGGAAGCTGAGTCCGAACTTACAGCAGGTTTTCATACTGAATATTCAGGGATGAAGTTTGCCCTCTTTTTTCTTGCTGAATATGTAAATATTTTCATACTCTGTGCCCTTGCAGCTACCCTTTATCTTGGGGGGTGGATGCCGTTACATATCGGGCAATGGAAAGAGTTTAACCAGGTGATGGATTACATTCCCTCTTCATTGTGGTTTTTTGGAAAAACATTCATGCTGATATTTCTGATTATGTGGTTTCGCTGGACCTTTCCACGCCTGCGTATTGATCAGTTGCTGAACCTTGAGTGGAAGTATCTTTTGCCGATTAGCATGGTCAATTTATTGCTGATGACGTTTATTGCCATTATGGGATGGTACTTTTAATAAAATTCAATACAAACCTAATCAAATCTGAATTGAGTCTGTTAGCAGAAGCGAAGAAATTAACCCCGATATTTACATCACCAAAGACTGCAGGTTATAATAATCACAATTAATGTTCTTAGTTGATTATTTAAAAGAGGTGTTCACTACCGTGAAATCGCTGCTGAAAGGAATGCGGCGAACGGGATATTATTTTACCCATCACAAAGAAATTATCACACAGCAGTATCCTGAAAACCGGGATGTGCTTAATTTATCAGAACGCTTCAGGGGAGAAGTGGTAATGCCACACGATGAGAATAACGAGCATGCATGTACCGGTTGCACAGCTTGTGAGCTTGCATGCCCGAATGGTACAATCAAGATCATTACTAAATTTGACATTACACCTGAAGGTAAAAAGA
>JACCZV010000211.1 GCA_013695775.1 Chitinophagales bacterium
TGATTATATTGATACTATTAAACCATTAAGCTTTATCCCCCAGAATGATGATGGGTTAGGATGTTTTACAGGAGTTTATAGTGCCACAGATTCAGGTTATGTAGCAGGTAATAACAAATATGGTGATCTTGAGAAAGCACAGTTCTACAATTTATCTCAGATGGGATTTGGCACTCCAGCTACAGTCAACAGCGTGATTGTTTTTTTTGGGTTGAAAACGTTAAGTGCTGCTCCCACAGATATTTTTGTTCGGGTATATGATGCAGATTCTTTGGGTGTAAATCCCGGAACTTTACTGGCTACCTCAAATGCTCTGAATTTGACGTCGGTAAATACAGATGGACTAGGTACTGCTTTTACCTTCCCAGCACCAGTCGGTGTTGGCAATTCTTTTTTCGTGAGTGTCGTTTTGCCACAACAAAATGGAGACACCCTTGCTCTATTATCCACCCTTGATGATTGCACTGCTTTCAGTGGCTGGTCATGGGAGCTATGGTCAAACGGCACCTGGCACACCCTCCTCAATTCATGGATACTCGATATTGACCTTGCAATTTTTCTGGTCATGGATCTACCATTTAATATTGGCATTGAAGAATCAGAAGGTATTGGTTCAACTCTGCTATTTCCGAATCCGAGCTCAGGCTTTGCATTTCTGAAGATTGATTTAATCACTGCTTCGAAGGTGGGTGTTAAAATTTTTGATAATTATGGCAGATTGATAATTTCTGAAAATCAAGGCTTTTTGCAACCGGGTACTCATAAAGTTGATTTAAATTTCTCTGATATGGAAAATGGAGTATACCAGGTAGTTGTTGAAGCAGGGGGCGGGCGGGTCTGCAAGCCAGTTATTATTTGCCACCAATAATTCCATCACATTTTTTGTTGCAAATCATTCAAAAGAGTTGGTTAATTGTTTGATGAATCGATTTTTCTTAGAAATAAAGATTTTATAACTTGCGCTAAATAAAACTAAGACTATGAGAATACTTCTTACTCTTTTAATGGTAATATTAATAATAGGCGGAACACAGGCTCAAAACTCTATTGAAGCTGGTAATCATAAAGGTAATATTCCTAAAAATATTCCGAAGCGGACGCATAATAGCATTAATCGAGGAACTCAATTTTATATTGATTATGATTATGCTGACTTTTTGCTTTGGGGCGATCCTTTGTATGTGGAATTTATTTGGAATTGCAACATGCGGTATGATAGTGTGGATGGCGGAAATGAAGAGATGGTAGTAGCTTTTAATCAATTATATGACTATAATACTGCTACGACAATTGATAATGATGATGTTACTACTATATTTATTGACTCGGTATTTGCAAACATTGGTCATGAAAATAACTCAGGTACAGATGATACCATCATTATGAAAATCATTAAATTAGATGCCGCTACCGGGTATCCTACCGCTACAGTTATGTGGGCAGATACAACTATAGTAAATTATAATCTATCCCCCACAAACGATTGGTTTGATGCAACCACTCTATCTTGGAATCCTCAATTTTTAACCACGGAAGATAGATTCGGAATTCGCGTAGAATATTATGGTTCCAAAATGGATACTTTTGGTATACTAGCGGGTTTTGCTAATATAGCGCCCTTGGGAACATGTACCGATTATGCTGCAACTTATTCTTCCTTTTTCCCCAATAGTTTTTCTTTATGGAGTGAATATGATTATGCAGGATTGCTACCACAATCCGCTGGTGGTGATCTTTATTATGATTGTGATAATAGTGGTGATTTTGATCCTTCAAGTGATGGTGTAAATTATATCCAAAACATTAACTTCTGGGCACTTGTAGATGTAGAAACTTTCACTGGAATAAATGATCCCTCAACTTCAATAAAGAATGTTTCCTTAACACCGAATCCCGCAATGAACCATTCACAATTAGCTTTTACCTTAGAGGATAAAGAGGATGTAAAAATTAATTTATATGATTTGAGTGGCCGTCTTTTGAAAGAATTCGGAGAGAATCATATGTCAAAGGGAAATCATAAACAAGCAATCGATGTGACTGAAATTAGCTCAGGTGTATACATTCTTTCATTAAAAGCAGGTGCGAATCAGATCAATAGTAAGCTTGTAATTACTAGATAATACTAAATTTATAATATTAAAAGTTTGCCATCAGGGACGAGGGCGAACTTTTTTTAAGTCATACATATAGAATCGAATTGTACAAGATTCGCCTCCTTGCCCAACATTGACTTTAGTATTACCCCTTACACTCTTCCCATATCCAAAGTTTAAAGAAGCAAAATGCTATCTTTGAGCCCTTGATTATTTCAATAAGAAATGCATTTTAATTTTGACATTCTTCCTAAAGTTCACGATGAGGCCAGGCAAGGTGAAGTGTATGCAATAGATAAGCAACCCTTTGAGCAATCCAAAAGTAGACAGCGCACTTTTTATATTGAGAGCTATGGGTGCGCAATGAATTTCAGCGATTCGGAGATCATCGCTTCTATTATGCGAAAAGAAGGGTTTGCTGCTACCCCGGATTTCCTTGATGCCGACCTCGTAATGATCAACACCTGTTCTATCCGCGAGAATGCAGAGCAACGCGTTCGTCAGCGATTGAGAGAATTTAAAAAAGTAAAAAAAAGAAATCCGGAAGCTCTAATAGCCGTATTAGGCTGCATGGCTGAAAGGCTAAAATCTAGGTTTTTAGAGGAGGAGAAAATAGTGGATATTGTTGTGGGGCCTGATGCATATCGGGATCTTCCAGTATTGGTTGCCCGTGCTGATCAGGGACAGAAGGCTGTCAATGTATTGTTGTCGCGCGAAGAAACATATGCCGACATCAGCCCGGTCAGACTTAACGGCAACGGCGTCAGTGCGTTCATCTCCATTATGAGGGGCTGCAATAATATGTGCTCATTCTGTGTGGTGCCATTTACGCGGGGTAGAGAGCGCAGCCGCAATCCAGAATCTATTATTAACGAAGCTGCAAAGCTCTTCGAAGATGGATACCGCGAAATAACACTGCTTGGTCAAAATGTCGATTCTTACTCTCATCATAATGCACAGACCGGCTCACAGGTAAATTTTGCTCAACTGCTTGCTGGAGTCGCGAAAGTTGACCCGTTACTTCGCATCCGATTCTCCACCTCTCATCCTAAAGACATTACGGATGATGTATTGTTTACCATTGCGGAACATAAGAACATTTGCAAAAATATTCATCTACCTGTGCAGTCTGGCAGTACTAATGTATTGAAAAGAATGAATCGAACTTATAGTCGCGAATGGTACTTAAATAAGATTGATTCCATAAGAAGGATCATCCCGAATTGTGGAATATCAACAGACATTATAACAGGATTTTGTGGTGAAACGGAGTCAGAGCATAAGGAAACTCTTAGCATCATGGATTATGTAAAATATGATTTTGCCTTCATGTTCATGTATTCTGAACGGCCCGGAACGCTCGCAGCAAAAAAATTTGAGGACGATGTTCCCACATCAGTTAAAAGCAGGAGGCTTGCAGAGATAGTGGCGGCACAAAGCAACCATCAATTGACTAACAACACAAAGGAGATTGCAAATGAATACGAGGTGCTGTCAGAGGGCTTTTCAAAGAAATCAGATCAGCATCTCTTTGGGCGAACTTCGCATAATAAAGTCGTTATTTTTCCAAAAAAACATTTCAATAAAGGGGATTATGTAAAAGCGAAGGTGGTAGGGTTTACCTCTGCCACTTTAATGGGCGAAGTTATTTAAAGTTAAGCTTCGTTGATATGATCCAGAAAGCTCAACTCCCCCTTAATTTAGCCGAGCCATTAAGTTTTATAATTTAATCTGAATTATAGGGGTGGAATTACAATCAGTAAAACAGCGGTTTGGCATAATTGGCAATTCCCCCGGACTCAACCATGCCCTTTCTATTGCCATACAGGTAGCACCAACGGATCTCAGCACTTTAATTACCGGAGAGAGTGGTGTAGGGAAAGAAGTTTTTTCGCACATCATTCATGGGCTTAGCCCACGCAAGCACAACCCCTTCATTGCCGTCAACTGTGGAGCCATTCCCGAAGGAACCATTGACTCTGAACTGTTCGGTCATGAAAAGGGATCTTTTACTGGCGCGCATGAAAGCAGAAAAGGATATTTTGAAACAGTAAACGGAGGTACTATTTTTCTTGATGAGATAGGGGAGCTGCCGCTTGGTACCCAGGCAAGATTGCTCCGTGTGTTAGAGGCACAGGAATTCATTCGTGTAGGCTCATCAAAGGTTCAGAAAACCGATGTGCGTGTAATAGCTGCAACCAATGTGAACCTGCTGGAAAGGGTGCAGGTAGGCCGCTTTCGCGAGGATGTATATTATCGGTTAAGTACGGTTCCAATAACGGTTCCCCCCTTACGAGAGCGCAAAGACGACATTCCCGTGCTCTTCCGAAAATTTTGTATAGACTTTGCCGAAAAATATAAACGTTTGCCAATTCAGTTAGATGAAGAAGCACGGAATCTGCTTGCCCTTTATACGTGGCCGGGTAATGTACGCGAACTTAAAAACATTGCCGAACAAGTGTCGGTTCTTACGCGCGAAAAGCTTGTGACGGCGGCGGAGTTTCAGGAATTCATTCCAAATGGTCAGCAAAGCAGCCTTCCTATGCTTACCGCCGGACACAACCATACAGCAGAATTTTCAGAGCGGGAACTGTTATACAAAGTATTGTTCGACATGCGTAATGACATTAATGACCTTAAAAAGGTGGTTTACGGACTGGTGCCTGTTGAAGACCAGGAGCGAACTGATACGAGGCACGGGCTTGCTGATCATTATAGCGAAATGAAGCCCCGCGGATCTGATCAGCCGATGGTAATTGATTCGAAAAAAGTATCCCCCATTGTAATAGAGGAGTCACTATCGTTGATGGATAATGAAAAAGAGATGATTCAGCGTGCCTTAAAAAAACACAGGGGTAAAAGGAAAGATGCTGCCAGAGATTTGGGAATTTCCGAAAGAACACTTTACCGGAAGATTAAGGAGTATAAGATCGTGGAGTAGGAGAGCTTGCAGAAAAATGATTGTTGCTTTAAAAGTTTTATTATCGAATAAGGAAGTTAAAATTTCAAGTTTATAGCGTGGTAATCATTTTCACCGTGGATCGCTTGTCGTTACTTTATAAATTTTATGTGAAATATCTTTTCATAATATTGACATGTTCAACCTTCCAGAGCTGCGGTATATACTCATTTACAGGGGCATCAATAGATCCTAACGTGAAGACATATACCATTCACACCATCTCAAACCAGGCTCCCATCGTTGTTCCCTCGTTAAGCAACACTCTTACTGAATCTTTGCGGCAGGAATTAAATACGAATACCAATCTTAATCAACTGGAAAATAGCGGTGATCTTGAATTTGCTGGTACCATTACAAATTACCAGGTAACACCCGTAGCCCCGCAGGCGAACGAGATATCCGCTGTCAATCGCCTCAGCATCACATTAAATGTCGAGTTCATTAATCATCAGAACGAGAAGCAATCATGGACAAGCGCCTTCACCAGATATGCAGATTATAGCAGCGGAATAGACCTGTCGACAGTGCAGGAACAGTTACTAAAGGAGATCAGTGACCAATTGGTAGAGGATATTTTTAATAAAGCAGTCGTAAATTGGTGAAATGAATCCCAGTGATCTTAATCATCTTTTAAAATATCCTGATGCATTGCAATCCGCAGATGCTTCCGCTTTAGAAGAGCTGGTACGTGAGTATCCCTATTTTCAAACTGCATATTTGCTCCTTGCAAAACGAGCTAAGTTGAAAGATGATCCCTCCTTTAACAAAAGCCTGAGCTTAGCAGCAATCTATGCCACTGACCGCACAAAATTGTATGAGCTGATTAACCGGCCTGTAGTACAGGAGCTTTCTCCTGCTAAGAATGTTCGCGAAACTAAAATAGATACTAAAGATTCCACAAATGAGGAGGAACAGAATGGGCTATTGCAATCCATTCCAGATAAGAAAAAACAATTTCTTTCTACCGAAGAAAAGAGAGAATCTTCTGCTCTTCAAAATGACGAAGCTCATCGCATATTAATGGAGGAATTAAAAAGCTCAGGGTCAGAATTCGCACCAATAACGATGGACCTGACGGAAAATGCAGCGGATGACCAGGAAACTTTTACCGCTGATAGTGAAATGATTCAAAGGCTTGAGCAGGAAGCGGGGGAGCAGGAGCAGTATCTCCTTTATGAAGATTTTTTGCTTTTAAATGAAACTGGCGGGGGCGGATCAGAATACCTTCCATTGAATGACGCTCTTTCTGAAGAATCAGTGAACTCTTTCGTGGAGGAATATGATGCTGAAATGCAATCGAATGTGGTGATAGAGGAGGAGTTTATATTTCGCGATCTTGACTCCGAATTAAAGGAGAAGAAAGTGGTAGATCCCTCTTCGGAGCATCCATTACTCCTGAATGAACGGCTGGCAGCTGATCAGTTTCAACCTGTTCCTGAACTCGAATCAAAGACCTTTGATCATGAATCCGAGTTTCAAAACGAGTGGGGTAATAATTCAGCCGATCTATCGCTGCAAGACACTCTTTCGGAGCTTCCACCGGAGAATGAAGCCTTTTTAAAGGTAGATTCAGCGTCAACACATACTGATTTTAGGATTAATGAAAAGGTAGATACCCCGGGTAAATTCCTGCCGGGAAAATCCTATTCATTCATTGAATGGCTTCAATTTTTTAAGCCAGAAAGCCAGGATAAAAAAGAAAGTAAAATACCACAATCGGATTCTGAAACTTTAGAACCAGAAAAAGAATCTCCGGAGATTAATCCAGAAGCTGTTACTTCTGGGTTATCGGCAGAATTGGAGACCATTGACAAAATAATATCTACCCTGCAATCTGAAGATAAAGTAAAGCCGGAACTGCATCTTGCTCCTGCCGATCTGGCTCAGAAAAGTCTTGAGCTGGATGACGAAATAGCTTCGGAAACACTTGCTGAAATTTACGAAAACCAGGGATTGTATAATAAAGCCATAAGAATGTATGTCCGGTTAAGCTTGAAGTTTCCGGAAAAAAGCCTTTTCTTTGCCGCCCGCATCAGAGAGTTAAAAAGTAAAAAATAATATGTATTCTTTTATTACCATTCTTATCATTATCGCCTGCGTGCTACTTATGCTCGTTGTGCTGATTCAGAACCCCAAAGGTGGTGGGCTAAGCTCTACCTTCGGTGGCATCTCCAATCAGATACTCGGCGTTAAACGTACTACTGATTTTCTTGAAAAGGCAACCTGGACACTGATTGTTGCTATTGCTGTGCTAAGCATTTCTACTTTTTTATTCTCTGGAAGTTCCACGACACCTATTGGTCCCAAATCAGAATTGGAAGATGTAGATCTTGGTGGTGCCCCAGCAGCACCATTGATACCGCCCGGCCCTGCCACGGCACCGGATACTTCTGGAATTGCCCGATAATTTTAGATATTAAAACACTTACAGCTCTATTTCTTTGCGCAAAATTCTATAAAAGAATATCAACCATTATGTGTTATCGTCCACTATGCAGCCGATTGATAGATATATCGTACAAGTGATCTTTTCGCTACAGGCAACAGCGTTTCATTCAGGGGGTATTCAAATTTAGATTCAACAACATAGGTCGCTGGATTTGGGATGTTTTTAAATTCTTTGATCAACTGAAACTTGATCTCTTCAAAGGTGTGGGAAAAGCTGCGGGAATAATTACCGACGAACTGTGTCTTAATTCCCCGGAATTTTTCATTTGCACCTTCAAAAATAGTGATCATATAGCTGTAAACACTGGTTTCCTTTGATGATGATTTCGTCAGCATCATATAACCCTCCTCCGGGTTGAGTGAAACAATTCCTACCGGGAAAATTTTTAAATCCTCTTCCACTTCCTGGTAAATCTCTTTCCCTTCCTCAAGTTGACGATGCATGGTAGGAATGGCATAATCAATAATAGCTTCTACATCCTCCATATATTCCTCATCAGCTATTAACTTTTCAAACTCCACTTTGAAAATTTCCAGATCTATCTTGCTAATCTGTTTTGGGAAATGATTGGATACATATGTCTTATTTCTTTTAATAGTTATTAGATTGTTGTAATGCAGCAGAAGATCAGATAAAACCGGATATAATTTCTTTTCATCAAAATCGTGGCTTACCTCCTGCAGGTAAGCAAGCAAAAGGTATTTTTTATATTCGAAATCCATCAACCCCTCCGTGACCCAGTTTAAATTCAATTGTTTCATCGCGTTAATTTTTTAATCCCTCGATTTTATAAAGAAAGCTGCATAAGTTTATCTTAATAGCAACAAAGTTTCTCACCAGGGTTAAATGCATTGTAGTTATTGAAAGTATAAGGACAAATAATAAACCAATATAGACTAATCCATTATTATAATGGTAGTTGTGAAAACAGGTTTCAAATACTATCAAAAAATACTTCTGGCTATTTCCCCCTCATCTTTTCCAACTGATCCCATAAAGATTGCGGAATGTTTTCCAGATTGGTGAATTGCCCTGCTCCATGCAGCCATTCCCCACCGTCAATTACAACGACCTCTCCATTAATGTAAGCCGAAAAATCTGAGAGCAGATATGCTGAGAGGTTTGCAAGTTCCTGATGATTGCCATAACGTCCCAAGGGAATGCGTTTAAGCGGATCAACATATTGCTGTACTTCCTCAGGAAACAACCGACTCCATGCTCCCTCCGTTGGAAATGGTCCCGGTGCGATGGCATTACACCTTATATTTTTCCTGCCCCACTCAGCAGCAAGGGAACGGGTAAGGGCCAACACTCCACCCTTTGCAGCGGCGGACGGCGCCACATATCCCGATCCGGTAAGGGCATAAGTGGTTACTATATTTAAAATATTTCCGGGTAAGTTATTTTCAATCCAATATTTTCCAAAAGCTAGGGAGCAATTGTAAGTGCCTTTTAGCACAATGTCAACCACCACATCAAAGGCTCGGTGAGAAAGACGTTCTGTGGGCATTACAAAATTTCCGGCCGCATTATTTATTAACGCATCCACCCTTCCGAATTCATTTAAAGTGTGCTTCAGCATCCGCTCCACCTCATCATATTTACGAACATCACATGCAACGGTCACTACTTTTCCTCCGGTCTCTTTTTCTAATGCTGTAGCGGTTTCTTGTAACACATCAATCTTTCGGCTTGTGATTACCAGCTTCGCTCCAAGCTGCACGCAATATTTACCCATAGCTCGCCCTAATCCTGTGCCACCACCTGTGATTACGATCACTTTATTTTCAAGAGCTCCCTCTTTTAACATCGGTTCATTGTACATAATATTTTTTTTAAACTCTTAGCAATTTATATCAAAATCAATCCTCTCAAGAATATATCACGGACATCTTAGATTGTTTTCTTCTCGACAATTATCCTGAGAAGTTTCAATGCTAATCTCGTAAACATAATTGCGTGGGAAGCATTATGATAGTCTGATTACATTTCCACCTAATTTTGTTTTTATGGATCAGCTGCTTCAATTTACTGATAGAGGAATTTACTGTGAGGCAGGTGATTTTTATATTGATCCCTGGAAGCCTGTAAATCGTGCAGTAATCACCCATGCGCACAGTGATCATGCTTACCGTGGTCACAACCTTTACCTGGCACATCCCAAATCTGTTCCTGTATTAAAATACCGGTTAGGCGGTGATATTCAGGTACAGTCAATGGATTACATGGAATCATTATCACACAACGGAGTCGCTATTTCCTTACATCCAGCAGGACACATAGTTGGTTCATCACAGGTGCGTGTTGAATATCAGGGAGAGGTATGGGTAGCATCAGGCGATTATAAAACCCAAGATGATGGGCTAAGCACACCTTATGAACCAGTGAAATGCAATGCCTTTATTTCTGAGTCCACATTCGGACTGCCCATCTTCCAATGGAGATCACAACAAAGTATTTTTGATCAGCTGCACCAATGGTGGCGAAAAAACCAGGATGAAGGCACCGCCAGCGTAATACTCTGCTATGCACTTGGAAAAGCACAGCGTATTCTTTCTGGTATTGATACTTCCATCGGTCCAGTTTTCGCACATGGCGCTATCGCGAATATAAATGACCTCATGATATCTGCCGGAGAACCTCTTCCTGAAGTATTGCGCATTACAGCAGA
>JACCZV010000218.1 GCA_013695775.1 Chitinophagales bacterium
CTAGTATTTGAGACTAATGATCTCAACCATGGGTGGAACGGCTTTTACCAGGGCGTAAAGCAGGAAATGGAGGTTTATACATGGACACTGGGAGCTACTTTTACTGATGGTAAAGCGGCTGTTAGAAGTGGTAATGTTACACTTCTGCGATGAGTTTACTAATGATGATGGAGATGAAGATTTTAAATTTATGAAAAGGTTCTGTACCCTTATAATATTGTTTACGGTAACAGTGAAGATGCTGGTAGCTCAGGACGTTCATTTTTCTCAATATTATGCCACTCCGCTCACCATCAATCCATCATATACCGGAAGCTTCACGGGTGATTATCGTGCTGGTATAAATTACCGTCAGCAATGGGGCAGTGTTACAGTTCCATATAAAACATTTGATTTTTATGGAGACATGTCATTCAATAAGAATCGCTTTCACCACAACTATTTCTCAGCAGGTCTGATTCTGGTTTCAGACCGGGCAGGCGACGGCGATTTATCTGTCACTAAGGTGATGGGTTCAGGGGCCTTTCATTTCAATCCGGATGGCAATAAAGCAAATTTTATCTCCTTTGGAGTCCAGGCAGGAATGGTTCAGAAATCAGTTGACTTCACGAAGTTTTATTTCGATAACCAGTGGAATGATGCTGGCTTCGACACCGGTTTGCCAAACGAAGAAAATTATTTAGCTCAGAAAATTAGCTACCCCGATGTAGCTGCTGGAATTTCTTATTCATACAGCGGTTCCGAAAATATTTCAATTTATGCAGGCATTGCTGCTTATCACATCCTCCGCCCACAGGATTCGTTTTACGGAAATACGGAGAACCGCCTAGGAATCAGACCAGCAGCCAATGCAGGAACCATTATTAGGATATCAGATCTGGTATACATTTACCCAAGCATAATGTATATGTATCAGACGAAAGCTCATGAGCTATTGGCCGGAAGCATGCTAAGCTTTGAATTGAACACATCCTCATCGAATCAAATATTTGCTGGATTGTTTGGACGGTTTGGCGATGCAGTAATTCCTGTAATTGGCTATCAGTTCGAGCATTGGCGCGCATTTATCAATTATGATGTAAACACCTCAGAATTAAAATCTGCTTCTGGAGGAAAGGGCGCTTTCGAGCTCTCCATCTCTTATACCGGCTGGTATAAAAAACCAACAGATAAAATCATTGATCTGCCTTGCCCAAGATTTTGAGCCGACTGTTCCTATGAGGTCAATCATTTTAGAAAAAATAAAGCTACATCATAATTATTTTCAATTTAAAGGCTCATGCCTTTGGGTATTTAGCATAAGCTTAATCCTGGCCTGTAATAATTCTAAAAGCAGATACCCACCACAACCGGATGTCTCAAAAGTGAAAGTCGGGATGTCATATATTGAAGTGCTTGAAGTAGCGGGCCTTCCCACTGAAAAAATAAATGTAGGCACAGTTACTGATCAATTCAATCATCAGACCCAAACCGAAGAATGGTACTATGGTAACAACCAATTAATTGTAATAGTAAACGATACTGTAGAATCTGTTGACCGGGATGTTGCCAGCACCTACCGGAAGATACAATATATCATTGATTCGGCCAAAGCAGCCGGTGACACCAGGCCAATGATAGCTCCCGGCAATTAGTCCTTATTTCTCTAATCGCACTAACATGGTTACTTTGATGATATGATATTTGAATTCCTGGCGCATAAACCACACACCTATCTTTGGTTTGCCATCTCTTTAGTCATCATAGTAATTCTAAATGCCCTCCTTATTCAGTCGCTACACGCCTTTTTACTCAACTGGAATGAGTGGATAAAAGAATCCGTTGTACTGATTGTGCCCTGGATGTTCCTCCTATTCCTTCCGTCTGTCTTTATTGGAATGTTCATTTATTATTCACTTAGAAATAGATATCGTTTTATTTTGGAGGAAACAAATTTAAAAGTCGTTCGCATCAATTCCCGGAAGAAAGAAATCGGCTCCGTGCAAACTTTTGAATGGGACGACCTGCTATCGTTTCGCTTCAGTGATTTTGAGGAGAATCAGTATTTCACCCTTGTTTTCCGTGATAAAGAAAATAACCTGATTTTACATCGGAACTCGGGTGACTTTGAATCTTTTTTTGAAGAGCTGAAAAAACAGATGAAATTAAATTAACGAAAATAGCCTGATGAAATTTAGGTAGGAAACTCTATTTGATTCATTTAAGAATCACCCACTAAATCATTTTTTTGCTGATTAATCAACACCTTTACGAAAATTGATAAATGATGAGTGAAGACATGCTCGCCACCCGCGTAAGCACCATCAGCCTTATGATAGGGCTTGACAAAAACAATATTCCTGAAAAGATCAACTGGGAGGCAACAGATGCAGCACCGGGCATACATGAGTCTAATGCAATGCTGCTGGCGCTTTGGGATCATCGCGATAAAACAGGGATGAGCATTGACATCTGGACGAAGGAGATGACCGTTCCTGAAATGAATCTCTTCTTCTACCAAACCATCTCTACCCTCGCAGACACTTTCCTGCGTGCTACCAATAACAAATTGTTGAGTGATGATATAAAGAATTTCGCCAGGGAATTTATAGAGAAGGTTAAGAAATCGGAAAAGGCAGGTTAACGAGAAAAAAGCCCGCAATATATAATATTCTCATCTAATATTTAGGATAATTTATTCATTTTAACTTGTATAGCACGCTTATCTGTTCAAGTTACTTTTGCCGCTCTCTTACAATACCTACCTCGCAAACAACAGATGATTTGTTTATTAAAAGTATTATCCAAGAAGTATTACGGGTTGCCAAAGTTTTTTGCCAGAAGCTCACTTCTAAAGTTCAATTTTTCAATTATTAACAATCAATCTAACTTTGGCGAATAATTCCGCCTTGTGAGCAATTCCAATCATGTATCCCGCTTGTCAGTGGGAATGCTGTTAATTACCCTGGGTATAGTTTTCGGTGATATAGGCACCTCTCCATTGTATGTGATGTCTGCGGTCATTGGAGATCGCCACATCTCTAAAGAATTAATCTATGGTGCGGTATCATGCGTATTCTGGACAATTACATTAATAACTTCAATAAAATATATACTACTCGTTCTTAGGGCCGATAATAAAGGCGAGGGTGGAGTGTTTGCATTGTATGCTTTGGTTCGCAAAAGAGCAAAATGGCTGGTAATTCCTGCAATTATAGGTGGCTCTACCCTACTTGCCGACGGCATGATTACACCCGCGATCTCAGTTTCATCAGCCGTTGAAGGTTTGCTGATATTGAATGATCAGATCAATACCGTACCTATTGTCATATTCATCATTGCATTGTTATTTTTATTTCAACGTGCAGGAACAAAGATTGTAGGTGCATCATTTGGCCCATTGATGGTAATCTGGTTCCTAATGATTGGAGGTTTAGGATTAAATAAAATTTTGGGACACACCGAGATACTGAGTGCTATCAATCCCATCTACGGCATTCGACTTCTTACAGATTACCCCGGAGGATTTTGGTTATTGGGTGCTGTTTTTCTTTGCACTACTGGAGCAGAGGCCTTATATTCTGATTTGGGCCATTGCGGAAAAATAAATATCCGGGTAAGCTGGGTATTTGTGAAAATCAGTTTGCTATTAAATTATTTCGGCCAGGGAGCCTGGTTAATGCAATTTCAGGGCAAGACGCGTGCTGAGCTGGATATAGCTAACCCTTTTTATGGCATTATGCCTGAATGGTTTTTATTAATAGGAATTGGAATTGCAACCATAGCCACTGTAATTGCGAGTCAGGCTATGATAACCGGCGCCTATACTTTAATAAATGAGGCTATGCGACTTAATCTGTGGCCCAAGGTTCGTGTAGTGCACCCGACCGACCAGAAAGGTCAATTGTATGTTCCAGCAATCAATTGGATATTATTTGCAGGATGCGTTGCCCTCGTCC
This sequence comes from Chitinophagales bacterium, assembly GCA_013695775.1. GTDB lineage: Bacteria > Bacteroidota > Bacteroidia > Chitinophagales > UBA10324 > JACCZZ01. The sequence continues at coordinate 3,939 of JACCZV010000218.1, forward strand.
TCTATTTCCGGGAATCAAAGAACATGGAAGCAGCTTACGGACTGGCTATTAACAGTACCTTCATGGTTACCACGGTGTTGATCTGCGCCTATGCATACATTCGGAGAGGATCCTGGTTTATCACTATAGCAATCGGCATTACCTTTCTGGCTATTGAATTAATTTTCCTGGTAGCTAACCTAATAAAATTCCCTCATGGTGGCTATGTAGCCATCATCTCTTCCCTTGTATTTTTTTCAACAATGTTTGTCTGGTACAAAGGACGAAAAATTAAGAATCGGTTTCTTGAATTCACCGAGATGAAGGAGCTTCTGCCCAAGCTCGAAGAGCTTAGCGAAGATCAGAGCATCCCAAAATATGCCTCTCACATTATTTTCATGACCAGCGCAAACTATCCCTCACAAATAGAATCGAAATTTTTCTTTTCCATTTTTAATAAGCAGCCGAAAAGAGCAGATACGTATTGGTTTGTTCACGTGGATGTGGTTGATGCACCCTTTACAATGGAATATGAGGTAGACATATTGAATCCCAATTTAGTCTACCGTGTTGAATTTCGACTTGGATTCAGAATTGAGCCACGTATCAATTTATACCTGCGTAAAGTGATAGAGAATATGGTAGCAAGTGGTGAAGTAGATATTACCAGCAGGTATGAGTCTCTTAATAAGTATCGCCTTCCGGGAGATTTTCGCTTTGTGGTGCTTGAAAAATATTTATCTCATGAAAATGACCTTCCATTTTTTGAAAAATTAATGATGGATTCCTATTTCATGTTAAAAAAAATATCACTCTCGGAAGGAAGAGAGTTTGGATTAGATAGCAGTACAGTAACTATAGAAAAAATTCCGCTTGTGCTTACACCTCCCCGAAGTCTGAACCTGAAGCGGATTGCAGAAGAAGCACGCCAGGAAGTGGTGGAATTGATAAGAAAGTAGCTCATCGGGTGGAGTCATATTCTCAAATAAACTTAACCAAATTGAAGAACGCTTACCTGATGAGCGTAATATTGCCCTTACTAACGCGGGAAACACCGTTATCAAAAACAACTTGCAATTCATAAATATAAGTACCCATTTCTTCTGGCTTGCCTTCAAAGGTGCCGTCCCAGCCTTTTGAACCATCTTTAGTGATAAATATCATTTCACCCCACCGGTTATAAATAGCCATACGGAAAGCTGTCGCGCCATTGGTAATAATTTTATATTCATCATTGATGCCATCCCCGTTCGGCGTAAAAGCAGTGGGTATAAAAAATGGGCAGGATGAGTCTACGAAAACAGTATCCTTCCCGACGCAGCCGTTATTGTCTACCAATACAATGAGGGTTTGAGGGGCTTGCTTCACTACTATTGTCTGCGTTGTCTCCCCCGTAGACCAATTATGCGCATATCCTGGATTGCCTGCATTGAGTGAAAATTTTTCTTCTATGCAAATGCTGGTATCGGGTCCAAGGTTAACTATTGGATAATCAAAAACCATGATTTCCTTAGAAACTGTATCAGGAAGGCATACTGAGTCTTGAACAATCAAAGTTACCGTATACGCACCGCTGTTTTGATAAACGATGTTTAATCCTGCGGAAGATGTATCTGAAATTCCATTCCCAAAATCCCAATTTACCCCGATAGCATTGCCGGCTGAAACGTTGGAGAACTGAATGGTATCACCGACACAAAGGCTTTCCGGCGTAAAAAGAAAATCAGCTATCACTCCGGTATTGATTGAAAGGTTAGCCGAAGCTGAATCTGTGCATCCAATACTATCCATAGCAGTCAACAATATCGTAAATAATCCCTCATTAAGAAAATTGAAATCCGGATCCTGATCATTAGTGGTTGCTGCCGTACCGAACTGCCATTCATAGCTTAATCCTTGTCCGGTAGAAGAATTAGTAAAGGATACAGGTACGTTAACACAATAAGGGGGTGATGAAACAGTGAAAGCTGCCACAGGTGGTTCTACATAAGTATTGATAAGCACAGAATCTTTATTAGAGCAGCCACCTGTGTCTGAAATTGCCAGAGTTACCCAATAAGAACCTGTTGAGTCAAAATTATGGGTTGGGTTGAAATCGCTTGAAACATTTCCGTCCCCAAAATTCCACGTAATGCTATTTATAGTATCACCAACAGAGGTGTTAAAGAAAACCACGGAATCACCGAAACAGGTTTTACCCAAAAGATAATCGAATTCTGCATCTGCAATAGCAACAGTAAACGGCAATGAATCGAGAAACGACATTTCGTTCCCACAATTGTCTAATACAATGTTTCCATCAAGTCCGTGTTGAAACCGGAGAGTGTAATCGCCATTTACTGTGATGGGGCTGGCAAGAACCAGGTA
>JACCZV010000291.1 GCA_013695775.1 Chitinophagales bacterium
GTGCTGGAAACAGCAATTTAATTCATCACTACGAAGCCTGGGATGATCATCCTTTTACAGGTATCTCCTATTACCGTCTTCAGCAGGTAGATTATAATAGCTCAACCAGTTTCTCTGAAACTGTCGCTGTCAATCTTGCCATTTCCGGCAATATTAATTGTTATCCGAATCCAGCAGCAAATTATCTTATTGCAGAACTAACACAAACGGTTAATGATGCCAAAATATATATTATAAATAGCCTTGGTCAAATCTGCGATATCCCATTTGATATAGAAAGTAATCTGCTTAAATTAAATACTGAAAAATTATCTAGAGGAATTTATCAGGTCAATATCATTAATGACGGGCAGTATTATAAGACTTCCTTTATAAAGCAATAATTTTTAGAAGTTCGAATAGTTTTTTGGCGGAGATATAATTATTGGCTGAAATAATATTCTTAAATGTGCTTTCTAGGTACAACTAAAATCTGAAGATTCATCCAAGTTATCAACGTATCCACATCTTACTATTTTGAGAGTATATGGTTCTTTAAATTTGTTTTTTCAAAACTCCTGAATATAGTGCGACTCGTAAGCCTCGAGATAAAAGGATTCAAAAGCTTTGCTGAGAAAACAGTGATCAACTTCAACGACAGTGTTACTGGTGTAGTGGGCCCAAATGGTTGCGGGAAATCGAATGTTGTAGACGCTATCCGGTGGGTGCTTGGAGAACAGAAAACCTCTATGCTGAGGTCTGAAAAGATGGAGAACATAATATTCAATGGTACAAAGAACCGTAAAGCCTCATCCCTTGCCGAAGTATCACTGACATTTGAAAATAATAAAAACCTTTTGCCAACGGAATTTCATACCGTTACCATCAGCCGCCACTATTATCGCAATGGCGACAGTGAATACAAATTAAATGGCATCACTTGCCGGCTGAAAGATATCACATCCCTTTTCCTGGATACTGGCATCAGCAGCGATTCATATGCCATCATCGAGCTCAGCATGGTAGATGAAATTCTGAATGACAAAGAACATTCACGGAGAAAACTATTCGAACAGGCTGCGGGAATATCAAAATATAAGACGCGAAAAAAAGAAACATTAAATAAGCTTGAAGCAACTCAGGGAGATCTTAACCGGGTGGATGATCTGTTGTTCGAGATTGAGACCAATCTTAAAGCGCTGGAAAGCCAGGCACGCAAAACAGAGAGGTACTATAAGCTGAAAGAGGAATATACCCAGCTTAGCATAGAGCTGGCGTTATTCACTCTCAGCGACTTTAGAAAATCTTTTGCTGTTTTGCAATTGCAACAACAGCAAGAGGAAGATAAAAAGCTGAAATTAGAGACTGAGCTTGTTATGCTGGAGGCGGCCATGTTGCAGGAGAAGGCTGACAATATTGAAAAGGAAAAACAGATGGTTGCAGTTCAGCGCGAACTCAATGACTTTGTTACCTCCATAAAACAGAGAGAAAACGATAAGAATATATTGTTGGAAAATTTAAAATTCCAAAAGGATAAAAAGGAAACTCTCACCTCTCAAAATATAAAGGCTGGCGCAGACCTTGAACAGATAAGTGAAAGCATTCACGAATTTCATGAACAGAAGATTCGTCAGAATATCCTATTTAATTCAGTTGCACAGGAAGTTGAGGTTGCGAAACAGGTGCTTAGAGACAATCGTGGAGATCATTCCGGTATAAAGATCAGGTTAGAACAACAGACTGTTTTGATGCGGGGGCTGGAGAAAGAATTTTCTGAAACAGAAAAGACGATAGCAATTCACACTGTGCAGAAGAACAATCTTCTTCAGGAAAAAGGTCGCAGCGAGACCGAGTATGAGGGGCGAAATGATGAACATAAACTCCTTACTCAACAGCTAAAAGCTGCTTTATCTGAAGAACAACTGAAAAAACTTGCAGTGCTGGAGCTCACCCAATCCGGTGATGCTTTGCAGGAGCAGCTCAATGGTATAGAAGAGGAATTGGAAACACACCGTGAGCAATTGCGGTCCGTTCACCGGCACCTCGATGCAAAGCAGAATGAATATAATCTTACAAAAAGTTTCATTGACAATATGGAGGGCTTCCCGGAGTCAATAAAGTTTTTGAAACAGCATCCTGAATGGACAACGCATGCACCCCTGCTTTCCGACATCATCTCCTGCCCTGCCGAATATCGTGTTTCTATTGAGAATTATCTTGATTCATATCTGAATTTCTACATCGTATCAGATATGGCTGACGCAATGAATGCAGTCAACCTTCTAAGCAGTGCAGCTAAGGGTAGGGCTAACTTTTTCGTGCTAAGTGATTTTGAAAATATCCTTCTGCAGAATCAGACAGCACCGTCAAACGCAGTGAGGGCAATGGACGTAGTAGAGGTGGATTCAAAATTCCAAAAGCTCGTTTCATACCTGCTATCTGAAACCTTTATCTTATTAGATGACCACATCGACCTGTCTAATTTTGATAAGAGGTCATCGTTAATATCTAAAAATGGAAAGTTCGTACGAACGCCGCTCAGCTTATCAGGTGGCCAGGTAGGTTCTTTTTCTGGAAAGCGATTGGGTCGCATTAAAAATCTTAAGGTTGTGGAAAAAGAGATTCAAAAGCTTAGAGATCAATCAGAACATCTGCACAAAATTATTCTGGCTTTGCAGAACGATATGCTTGGTCTAAGGAGCTCCTCAAAAGATACGGAGCTTGATGACGCCCGCGAAGCACACAACGAGATAAAAAATAAATTGACATCTCTGCAGGCTAAGATTGAAAGTATTGAAATTTTTTTCCAGAACCATAAAGCTCATTTAGAAGATATTAATCGTCAGCTTGAAGATCTCGAAACCCAACACCAGCACCTGATAGAAAAGTTAAATATTCAGACAGATAAAAAACAGGGCATTCAGGAATTGCTTGATCATCTGTTGGCCACATTTGCCGAAAGTGAGCAGAAGCTGAATGAATCATCTCAATTATTCAATGAGAAAAACATTCAATTTGTTCAGCATCAGAACACGGTTACTGCCATTGACCGCGAGTTAGAATATCGTGAACACCAGCAATCCAATATCCTGCAATTAATTCAAACGAATCAGGCAGAGCTGGATCATGCAGATGATCTGATAAGCACGTTGGAGGAAAAACGGATGATCGCGGAGCAGGTGATCATTCAGGATTATTCACATAAAGAGATCATTGAAAAAAGGGTCTCTGACGTGGAGCAGGTTTATTATGAAAGCCGTGGAAAAATTCATGACGCGGACGAGCGTCTGCGTACAATTTCTAAAAATAAGGAACAGGTAGAAATATTGCTAAATCAGATTCGTGAAAGGACTACCGAGATAAAAATTCAGCTTAATTCACTTAAAGACCGCTTAGATATTGAGTTTAAAATTGATATCGAAGAATTGATGGATCGTGAACCCTCCATTGAAGCAAATCCTGAAGAGTTGCAGACGAAATCAGAAAAGCTGAAAAACAGGATTGAAACCTACGGAGAGATAAATCCTATGGCTATGGAAGCCTATAACGAGATGAAGGAACGTCATGATTTTATTGTGACTCAAAAAGCTGATCTGATGAGTGCAAAATCATCGCTGTTGCAAACCATTGAGGAGATTGAAACTACCGCGAAGGAACAATTCCTAACTGCCTTCAACACCATAAAAGAAAATTTTGTGAAGGTATTTAAGAGTCTTTTTACCAATGATGATGAATGCGATCTCGTTCTTGAGGATCCTGATAACATGCTGGAATCAAGGATTCAGATCATGGCCCGACCAAAAGGGAAACGACCACAGGTAATTGATCAGTTGTCTGGTGGAGAAAAAACATTAACAGCCATCTCACTTCTATTTGCGCTCTACTTATATAAGCCGGCTCCCTTCTGTATTCTCGATGAGGTGGACGCTCCGCTTGATGACGCAAACATTGAAAAATTCAATAAAATCGTTCGCGACTTCTCACTTGATTCTCAATTCGTCCTCGTCACTCATAATAAAAATACGATGGCTTCTGTGGATATCATCTATGGCATTACGATGCAGGAAGAGGGGATCTCCAAGGTTGTGCCAGTTGACTTTAGAAGCTTAAACTAATCTTCTTATTGTAAGTTAAACTTTATTACAGGTTTTAGGAATTTACCAATCCTTCTTATTTTTTAATATCTGCTTCCATTATCTTTTCAACGGGTTGTTTTTCTAATCCTGCCATGTCATTTCTTGCTCCTTCAGTTGCACGAATAAGCTCATCCATTTTTTTGTGCATAGCAAGGGTGTCTTTGTTCTGCCCATGCTGAAGAACAAACACCATCAGGAAGGTTATTATCGTAGTAAATATATGGATAAGAGTAGTATGGGCTTCGCTCCAATGGTTAAAATATCCACTGATAAGCCATACCACAATTATTCCCATAGCGAGGAAAAAGGCTGTTGCACTTCCTGTGAACTTTGTTACTCTTTCTGCAAATTTCTCAAACATTCTTCTTAGGTAGTTTGATTTAAAGATAAGCTTTTCTGCAATTTTAGTAATATACGATCATCAATTCTGATTGTATTATGACCAAAAGGGAAATAGAATTAGTGCTCCTGAAATTGCGGGCGGAAAACTAAAGTCCGTTAAGAAGCTGTGACAGATGACAGCAAAATTTCTGAAAGCCATCTTTTACCGTCTTGTTCAAAGTTCTATATAGTTGCCAAAGTATTATATCATTTCTACTTATTCTGCATATTCTGTTTGCTCCAGTTATCTTTCAATGTAACGGTTCGGTTAAAAACCAGGTTGACTGCGGTAGAATCTCTGTCTACGCAAAAATATCCTTTACGGATAAACTGAAACCATTCACCTTCAGATGCATTTAAAAGCTCCGGCTCAATGCATGCATTTTGAATTTCGTGAAGGCTGTTGAAATTGATGTGTTCCTTAAAATCTCCCTCGTCTGCATCTGGTACCGGTACTTTAAATAACCGGTCATATAACCGGACCGTAGCTGTAGCACCATGTTCTATGCTGACCCAGTGAATGGTGCCCTTTATATTCAGCCCACTTGTATCTTCACCACTCCGGCTTTCGGGTATGTATGTACACTGAATTTCTTTAATGCTGCCATCTGCCTCTTTGGTAAAACTTTCACATCGTATAATGTAAGCGCTTTTCAATCGTACCATTTGACCAGGGGCTAACCTGAAAAATTTCTTCGAAGGAACTTCCATAAAGTCTTCCCGTTCGATCCAGAGCTCACCGCTGAAAGGAATTCTGCGCATTCCCGGCTTCTCTAATTCCGGATTGTTTTCAGAAAAAACCTCCTCTGTTGACCCTTCAGGATAATTTGTTATTACAAGCCTCACCGGATCGAGGACAACCATTCTGCGGTCGGCTCTCTTGTTCAAATCTTCCCGTATGCAGAATTCAAGAAGCTCAACATCGATTATGTTTTCTCTTCTTTGAACTCCGATTTTATTGCACAGCATACGAATGCTTTCAGCAGTATAGCCACGGCGGCGCAAGCCAGATAAGGTAGGCATTCGGGGATCACTCCATCCTGAAACATATTTTTCATTTACCAACTGCAGCAGTTTACGTTTGCTGAGCACAGTATATGTAATATTTAACCGTGCAAACTCATATTGCTGCGATGGAAATATCTCTAATTTCTCAATAAACCAATCGTATAAAGGCCTATGTACTTCAAACTCCAAAGTGCATAATGAATGCGTAATTTTTTCAAGTGAATCACACTGCCCATGTGCAAAATCATACATCGGATAAATGCACCATTTGTCCTGCGTGCGGTGATGATTTACATGTTTGATGCGATACATGATCGGATCACGCATATGCATATTTGGTGAGCCCATATCAATTCTAGCCCGAAGCACTTTTTCCCCATCTCCAAATTCACCTGATCTCATACGTTTAAAAAGATCTAGATTTTCATCTATACTACGATTGCGATATGGGCTCTCTTCACCAGGCTCATTCGTAGTTCCTTTTGTCGAAGCAATATCTTCTGCTGAAAGATCATCAACATAAGCAAGATTTTTATCAATCAGCTTTATTGCAAATTCATATAATTCCTCAAAATAATCTGAAGCAAAAAATTGATTGTCCCACTGAAACCCAAGCCACTGAACGTCTTCCCGAATGCTCTGCACATATTCTGTCTCTTCTGTTTCAGGATTTGTATCATCGAAGCGAAGATTAGTTTTCCCACCGTGCTTCGCAGCAAGTCCGAAGTTGAGACAGATGCTTTTTGCATGTCCTATGTGAAGGTATCCATTGGGCTCAGGAGGAAAGCGCGTGTGCACACGGCCATGGTGCTTTCCAATTTTTATATCCTCTTCCACAATATCTTCCAGAAAATTTAAATGTTTCTCTGCATCCATCATTTGATTATTTATGCTTTAAAGATAATAGAGCAATGGTATGGCTGTTTTAAGGACGGCGATATTATTTTGACATAAATATTACATAAAATAGTTAGCACGGGGAACAAGTATTCATAATATTTCATAATTTAAAATCTTAAAACTTCAAGATATGAAACACAAATTGCTACTATTCATTTCGGCTTTTGCTGTAATAAGGCAGCTTCAGCAGTTACTCCCAGCCGGCTGGTTGTGGGCCTGTAACAGACATTATGATTACAAATATTACCTCTGATTCCGCAGTAGTTAGCTGGAATAGTTCGGGAGCAAGCTCTTACAAAGTTTCTATCAAATCGGCTGGCTCACCAGGCTATCAGTTCACCACAACAGAAACATGGGTTCAACTCTCGGGGTTAATACCTTCTACAGTTTACACAGTAAAAATTCGGAATAGATGTCCAGGTGTACCAGGAGGATATACTGCGAGCAGCTCATTTACTACAGATCCTGCAAAATTCGCAGTTACGTCAACGTTACAAACTCCCAAAATTTACCCAAATCCGGGAAGCGGGTTGTTTATTATAGAAAATGCAAACGATCTGCAAAATGTATCCATACTTGATGCAACGGGAAAAACCCTGATCAATTTTATGACAGATGGAAAAGAAACAATTTCTTTCGATTTATCATCTTTTGCACCAGGAATGTATCTTATTAAAATATTTGATAATAATCAGTTTGTTCATACTGAAAAATTAATTCTTGAACATTCAGGTGGATAGTACTGAAGAAAGAATTTAGTGATTAGATATTTTTCCTGATAAGAAAAGTAGAGCAAATAAAGTGATGCCGTCTATATTGATGGCATCACTTTTTCCGGGAAGTATACTTTTTCTCACTCCGTATGGAGGAGGTGAGTTCAGAATTAATAATATTAATTTGGTCTATTGATCTC
>JACCZV010000297.1 GCA_013695775.1 Chitinophagales bacterium
GGCTTTACCGCTCTCGTGTTCGATCTTATCACAAGCAGGTATGATGTTTTGAATGTAACCTTACATGTACAGAATGTAAGGGCAGATAATAAAGCTTCATTGGTAATGAGCCTGGATAAAGAAGACAAGCCTTTTTTCTGGGAGGAAAAACCTTTCACTTACTTTATTGACAGCACCGAAAATAGTGGTACAGTTGTTTTCAGTATGAGCTTGCGCAATGTAGAATTTAAAGGAAACCCATTATTAAAAGTCTATGTATGGAATAAAAACAAAGATGTTTTTCTAATTGATCGCTTTCACGTTGAGCTTGAAGCCGGAAATCCATTAATTTATGGACTGATTGAAGAGGTATCTTTAGCATCCAGGAGGATTCAGTAATTTTCCGCAGATGAGGTGGATTCGCTGGCCATTTCTTTTAGTTATTTTTTTATCATTTGTGCAACCGTTTATATCGGCGCAACAGATGACAGCGAGGTTAGTTCCATATCGTCTTGGACCTCTGTGGGGATATTCAGACAGAAAAGGAAATATCGTAATTCCAACAAGGTATCAGGAGGTTTATCCTTTTTTTAATGGAGTGGCCGCTGTTAAAAAGGATGGTCATATGTCAATTATCGACGATGATGGAGAACCGATCATTCCCTTCAGATATGATTACATCAGTAACTTCAACAGCGATGGAATAGCAATAGTATCGCGTGCAGCAAAATGGGGAGTAATAAACAGCCGCGGAAAGGAGGTAGTAAAGCTGAAGTTTGAGGGCATCAGTGAATTTTCGGAGGGGTTTGCAGCGTTTATGGCTTCGAATAAATTTGGTTTTATTAATAAGAAAGGTGAGGAGGTGGTGCCTGCGATCTATGACGCTGTGCTGCCTTTTCATGAAGGGCGAGCCGTGGTGAAGGCCGGTAACAAGTTTGGATTTGTAAACGAGCAAGGCGCACAGATCATTCCGCCCCAGTTTGATGGATGCACCCCCTTTAATGAGGGTCTCGCGCTTATTAAAAAAGATTCATTGATGGGATTTATAGATAATAATGGGAAGGTGGTGATTGGCATTCAATACGAGGCTGCAAATATTTTTTCTGAAGGCCTTGCATCTGTGAAGAAAGGAGGTTTGGTAGGCTTTATCAATCGGACGGGAGAAATAGTAATTCCATTTCAGTATGAGAATGCAAATAATTTCAGGGAGGAGCGGGCACTCATTCATCAAGACGGGAAGTTTGGGTTTATCGATAAATATGGCTCTGAGGTAATCAATCCACAATTCGATGCTGCGAATGATTTTCATGATGGCATGGCGCTGATCTTCAATAACGGATGGGGAATTGTAGATAAACTGGGTAAGGTAATAGTGCTTCATCAGTACTCTTCAGTACGAGATTTCACCAATGGGTTTGCGAGGGTAGAGAAAGATCTGCGTTGGGGTTATATTGATACAAATGGAAATGAGGTGATCCCCTTGAAATATGAAAATGCCGATGACTTTGTAGGTGGACTTGCGCTGGTAAAGAGTAAAGGAAAGTGGGGTTACATTGATGTAAAGGGAAAAGAGTTTTTCAGGGATTGATCACCTTATTTAACAAATTATGAGCTATATCTCTGAAAGCTGGCGGATCTATCTCCAAATTACTCCGCCCGTTTTCTCCTCATCCCCATCCCTTCTCCGGGGGAGAAGGGAGCCAGTCGACCCACATTGTCCCAATGGACTTTGTAGAATATCGGCCATATCATTAATCTTTTAAACTGCCTTGATGAGCACCCTTAATTTATATCTCCCTGCAATGGTCTTATAAGTATCTCTTCAACAACTGTGTGAGAAGATAATGTATAAGCCTGCCATATTGAACGTGCAATATCTTCTGGTTTAATAAAGCGTTCCTCAGGAAGGTCAACGCCTTCCCAGGAATTAGTCAACGTAGGGCCAGGTAATACGGCTGTAACTTTTATGTTATAAGGAATCATTTCAAGCCTTAAGTTTTTTGAAAAACCAAGCAGCGCAAATTTCGAGATACCATAAGATCCGCCATTGGGATATGCCTGTACGCTGGCCGTCGAGCAGATATTAAAAATGTGGCCATGCTTATGGCGAATCATTAATTTGATCAACTGTTGGGTTAAATAATAAGCGCTGTATAAATTGGTTTTCATCAACTTGTCAAGAATACCTGCTTTTTCCTTGTGTATTTGACCGGGAAGAAATACGCCCGCATTATTCACTAATACATCAAGGATTCCCCATTTAGATTTAATTAAATCAGAAAAGTTTTTCAATTGTTTTTTATCTGAAACATCACATTGCTGCCATATTATTTCGATGTCAGGAAATTTGTGGTGCAGCTCTGTACTGCATTCATCCAGATCCTTTTTGTGCCGGGCGCAAATGGCTACATTAAAACCTTCCGAAGCAAATTTCTCTGTAATGGCTTTTCCTATTCCCTTTGTTGCACCTGTTATTACTGCATTCATATAATCATTTATAAGTCATTACTACATCAGTCAATCAATTCTCCCTGACACATTATTTCAATCCCTTTAATAGCGGCAATTTAGCAATTGCTGGGAAGGAAACTGCCATGAAGTATTATCAACCACAAGTTTCGAGAAAACGATTTCATCTTTGCTTTCAGTTTTCTACGTGCGTATAAAGGAGCAATCTACGCATGGCTAATTGATGATAATAAAAGAATCCAAATTTTATCTTTGTCTCTTCCCGGCACCAACATTACTGCGGCCTTGATTAATATTTTTCATGCTATGATCTTAATTCCGTTGATTTTATAACGCATTTTGCTAAACCTTAGGAATCGTTTTAACATGAGCATATTAGTAAATCGTCAATCACGCATAACAGTACAGGGGTTTACCGGGCAGGAGGGCACCTTTCACGCAACCCAAATGATTGAGTATGGAACAACCATAGTAGCCGGTGTAACACCCGGCAAAGGCGGGCAAAAGCATCTTGATCTCCCTGTGTTTAACACAGTTGAAGATTGTGTAAAACATGTTAATGCCAATGTCTCAATCATCTTCGTGCCGCCGGCTTTTGCCGCCGACGCCATCATGGAAGCAGCAGATGCGGGTATTGAGTTAATAGTGTGCATTACCGAGGGCATCCCCATCAGTGATATGATTAAAGTAAAAGATTTTATCAAAAATATTAATTGCAGGCTCATCGGCCCGAATTGCCCGGGCATCATAACTCCAGGTGAATCCAAGGTGGGGATTATGCCAGGCTTTGTTTTTAAGCCAGGGACGGTTGGTATCGTCTCTAAATCCGGAACGCTTACTTACGAGGCGGCTGACCAGGTGTGCCGTACAGGAGTGGGTATTTCAACTGCTATCGGTATCGGGGGCGATCCCATCATCGGCACCACCACTTTAGAAGCCGTGAAAATGTTTATGAATGATCCGCACACTGAGGGTATTGTGATGATTGGTGAAATTGGTGGAGGTATGGAAGCTGAGGCGGCTCGCTGGATAAAAACAAATGGAACAAAACCCGTAGTAGGTTTTATTGCCGGGCAAACAGCGCCTCCAGGTAGGCGTATGGGTCATGCCGGCGCCATCGTAGGGGGAAAGGATGATACAGCAGCCGCTAAGATGAAAATATTGACTGAATGTGGTATTCATGTCGCAGAAAGCCCGGCTGTAATTGGTGAAATGATGAGGAATGCAATGGCTGATCTGAATTAATTCCGTTTACTGAATCTAATAGGAATGAAACTTCTGGAAGGAAAAACCGCTCTTATAACCGGTGCATCACGGGGCATAGGTGAAGCTATTGCGATAAAGCTTGCAGAGCATGGCGCCAGCGTAGCTTTCACTTATTTGTCTTCCGCAGAAAAAGCGATGGCTCTCGAAAATCAATTGCATTCTATGGAGGTAAAGGCGATTGGCTATAAATCTGATGCTGCTTCATTCGCTGATGCTGAAAAACTAATTAATAATATATTGATGGAGTTTGCAACCATTGATGTAGTTGTTAACAATGCCGGTATTACACGTGATAATCTGATCCTGCGGATGACAGAGGCTCAGTGGGATGAGGTGATTTCAACCAACTTGAAATCTGTTTTTAATATTTGCAAGGCCGTCTGTAAGCCAATGATGAAGCAACGGGGTGGTTCAATCATCAATATAAGTTCTATCGTTGGAATGACAGGCAATGCCGGCCAAACAAACTACTCGGCCTCTAAAGCAGGCATCATCGGATTCACTAAATCGCTGGCGAAAGAATTAGGGTCGCGCAACATCCGCTGCAATGCGATAGCACCGGGTTTTATAG
>JACCZV010000310.1 GCA_013695775.1 Chitinophagales bacterium
AAGCGGCATACATTTCAGATTATAAGATACAGGTTCATTTTGATAACGGAGAAACCAGAATCGTTGACCTGGAAAATTTTCTTATGAATGAAAAAAGAATAGTTTTCCACCCGCATAAGGATAAAAAATTTTTTCAGGACTTCTTCCTCGATATGGGAGCAATTTGCTGGAAAAATGAAACCGATCTTGCACCGGAATTTTTGTATCAGATCGGAAGGCAGTATCCAAAGAAAAAAATTATCGCTGAATGAAACTGACAGTTTTAAATTCATATGATTAAACTTAGCATTTTTTGTCTTTCAGCATTCATCGCTAACAATGCTGAATCGCAGAATTATATCAGTTTTCCGGATTCAAATGCGGTTTGGTCTCAACAAGGTCAAGTGGCACTTCCCGATATTCCATCAGGATGTTTTATTGGGCCACTCTGGGAATGGATTGATTATTATGATAATCGGCAATTCTATACTGGCAGTAAAGACACTCTTGGTAATATAATCTACACTAAAATCCTGTGTAGCTGTGCTTCGGGTTATTATTGCTATGATTTGAATTCAGGCGGTTCAAATTGGTTATCTGAATGCGATGGATTTCAATTCTTATATGGTTATCTGCGGGAGGATTCTATAAAGAGAGTTTATTTTACTATTTTTCCAGGAGGCTCAGAATATTTGTTATATGATTTTAATTGGGAAGTTGGAGATACAGTTGTTTTTTACGATAACGTTCATTATCATTTAGATTCCTCCAATTATATTTCCTCAATTGATTCAATACTGATTGACAACAATTACAGGAAACGATTTTCTGTTTCCCGTTTCGAAGTATATGATTCTTTACTTGATTTCGAACACACCCATATTATCGAAGGCATAGGAAGCACCAGAGGATTGCTTGGAAATTATTGGTCTGCCTTCCCTGATACTTTTGGATATGGAATTCATCTGATTTGCTTTTCTCAGAAAGGAAAAATTTTCTATCCTGAAGTAGATAGCGGAGCATGTGAAATTTTAATATCAGTGAATTCTTTGCCAGTTTCTCCCAATGCTTTAAATATTTCTCCAAATCCTGCTTCTGATTATCTTCAAATTCACATTCCTGCATATCTGACTGATGAATTAAAGGTGATAAATATGTTAGGTGAAGTATTGATTTCAAAAAACTATTCGGGCAATAGAAACGAAAATATAAAAATAGATGTCAGCGAAATACCTGAGGGGTCCTATATATTATTACTATCGGGAAAACAAGGCCGATACACGAAGATGTTTGTAAAGCTATGAATTCCGATAACCCATGCCACGCAAACTTCTTTTAGATAAAATCAATGTAGAAGGAATTAAAACCTTTGAAGTATACCGTGCAAATGGTGGATATGCTTCGGTGGAGAAAGCTTTAAAAATGGCTCCGGCTGATATTGTTGAAGAGGTGAAAAAATCAGGGTTGCGGGGAAGAGGTGGCGCAGGCTTTCCGACAGGCATGAAGTGGAGCTTCATTGATAAGAAATCCGGACGTCAACGTTACCTAGTTTGCAATGCTGATGAAAGTGAGCCAGGTACTTTTAAAGACCGGTACCTCATGGAATATCTTCCCCATATGTTGATAGAAGGCATGATTGTTTCAAGTTTTGCCCTTGAAGCAAACCTTTCATTCATCTATATTCGGGGTGAGTTTAAATGGATCATTAAGATTTTAGAAAAAGCGATTGCCGAAGCAAAAGCTGCTGGGTTTCTTGGCAATAATATTTTAGGTTCAGGTTATAATTTAGAATTGATTGTCCATACAGGTGCCGGGGCTTATATATGTGGTGAAGAAACAGCCTTGCTTGAATCTCTTGAGGGCAAACGGGGATTGCCCAGAATTAAACCCCCGTTTCCAGCAGTAAGCGGATTATATGGAAATCCAACTGTTGTAAACAATGTAGAAAGTATTGCTACTGTACCATGGATTATCAATAATGGCGGCGATGAATATGTTAAGATTGGAACATTAAAAAGTGCAGGCACTAAATTGATATCTGCTTGTGGAAATATCAACCGTCCTGGTGTTTACGAAATTGAGATGGGGTTGCCGGTAGAAGAATTTATCTTTTCAGATGAATATTGTGGAGGCGTAAAAGATGGCAAGCGAATTAAGGCTGTAGTTGCGGGAGGTTCATCAGTACCTATTCTTCCTGCAGAATTGATTTTAAAAACATCAGCCGGTGAGCAGCGTCTCATGAGTTATGAATCGCTTTCAGATGGTGGATTCTTAACAGGAACGATGTTAGGTTCTGGTGGGTTTATTGTGTATGATGAAGATCAGTGCATCGTACGCAACACGTGGAATTTCACACGATTTTATCATCATGAAAGCTGCGGACAATGCTCTCCATGTCGTGAAGGAACAGGATGGATGGAGCGAATTCTTCATAACATAGAATATGGTCACGGAAAAATGTCTGATATAGATTTATTGTGGGATGTGCAATCAAAAATCGAGGGCAACACGATCTGTCCTCTTGGTGACGCTGCTGCATGGCCAGTAGCAAGCGCTATTCGACATTTCAGGGAGGAATTCGAATGGCATGTTCTAAATCCTGAAGAAAGTCAGAAAAGAAATTTTGGACTAATTGAAAAAACACTTGTAGCTTAATAGGTTTAGTAATATAATAATGAAGCTTGTAACGAAGGAGAGAGAAGATGATTAAAGTAACCATTGATGGTCTCGAGGTGGAAGTAGAAGATGGAAC
>JACCZV010000350.1 GCA_013695775.1 Chitinophagales bacterium
CAAGAGTCCCATTGCGATGGCGCATAGCTGATGCGGGAGCCTTTCATAATCCCCCAACCAACCCCCGTCATTTCGAACACATGAGAAATCTGTTAGTTGCCTGCCTTTATCAGATTTCGTCATTTCTACGATAGGAGAAATCTTTTTAACAGCACCCATAATAAATTGCTTTTCCGGTGATAATAACTTTGTAGAACAAGAAGCCTTCAGAGATGTCTATCCATTCCAAAACTCCTTTTTTTGCACACGAAACTGCTATTATTGATGAAGGATGTGCAATAGGAGAAGGTACCAAAATCTGGCACTTTTGCCATGTCATGTCTGGATCAACAATTGGCGAAAATTGTAGTCTTGGTCAAAACGTAATGGTGGGTGCCCACGCGGTCTTAGGTAACAATGTGAAAGTGCAGAACAATGTCTCTATTTACACAGGAGTGGTCTGTGAAGACGATGTTTTTCTCGGCCCCTCTATGGTATTTACTAATGTGATTAATCCGCGCAGCGCTGTGGTGCGGAAAAATATGTTTATAAAAACATTGGTTAAAAGAGGGGCATCTATTGGCGCCAATGCCACTATCATTTGCGGAATCACCATTGGAGCTTATGCATTTATAGGTGCTGGCTCGGTAGTGACAAAAGACGTGAAGCCATACGCATTGATAGTCGGCAATCCCGGGCGGCAAATAGGATGGATGAGTCAATTCGGACACCGCCTCAATTTTGATTCGAATGAACTGGCGGTCTGCCCCGAAAGCGGTGAGCAGTATTCTTTCAAAAATGAATTTGTTGAGAAGTTGAATAATAATCCGGGTTAAAACCTCACGCGCTTCATCGTTGCGGCTGAATCAATTTATGTATCAGGAGTTAATAGATAAAAAGGAAAAGCTTGCTGTCATCGGCCTGGGATATATCGGATTGCCCGTTGCGTTAGCATTTGCAAAAAAAATATCTGTTATCGGTTTTGATATAGATTCGAAACGCCTTGAGATGATGCGGCGATGCATCGATCCGAGCCACGAGCTCGAAACTGACCAGTTCCGCGACTGCGATATTCAATTTACAGATGATATAGAGATTCTGAAATCAGTAAAGTTTTTTATTGTGGCAGTTCCTACCCCTGTTGATGATCACAAGGTGCCCGACTTAAAGCCATTGCTTGCTGCCTGTTCAATGATTGGAAAGGTTTTAAAAATGGGAGATTATGTTGTGGTAGAATCGACTACCTATCCTGGCTGTACCGAAGAGGATTGCCTTCCATTAATTGAAAAGTTATCAGGACTGGTGGTAAAAAAAGATTTTAAGATTGGTTATTCTCCTGAAAGAATCAATCCGGGGGATAGAGAACATTCTTTGGAAAAAATTGTGAAGGTCGTCTCCGCCTGCGACGAAGAGGCCCTTGACGAGATTGCAAACGTTTATAGTATTATAGCAGATGCCGGCATTCATAAAGCACCCTCTATTAAAGTAGCAGAAGCGGCCAAGATCATTGAAAATACCCAGCGCGATGTGAACATTGCGCTCATGAATGAGCTTTCACGCATTTTTCACCGCCTCGGTATTAATACCTATGATGTGCTGGAGGCGGCAGCCACCAAGTGGAATTTTGTGAAATTTTACCCTGGCTTAGTCGGCGGACATTGCATTAGTGTTGATCCCTATTATCTTACATACAAAGCGAATGCACTTGGTTATGAGCCTGAGGTTATCAATAGTGGAAGGCGCATCAATGATGATATGGGTTCCTATATTGCTCGCAATACTGTGCAGCAACTTACGCAGGCAGGTAAAGATCCGGGTAAATCGAAGGTGCTGGTTATGGGTACCACCTTCAAAGAAAATATTACTGACATACGTAATTCAAAAGTGGTGGACCTCGTTAAAGAGCTAAAGCTTTTTTCCGTGACAGTGGAGGTTACTGATCCTTATGCTTCCGGTGATGAGGTATTTAATGAATATGGGTTTTCTCTTGTTGAAAAAATCTCGAATGATTATGACGCAGTAATTCTTGCCGTAAATCACAACGAGTATAAAAATTTAGAAGAAGCGTATTTCGTTTCCATCACTAAGCCAAATTCAGTTTTTATAGACGTGAAGGGCGTGTTTAGAAATAAAATCACAAAATTGAAATATTGGTCATTGTGAATAATTGCCGTCATTGCGAATGGAGTGAAGCAATCTGAAATCCTATGAGATTGCTCATCCGATTAAAAATCGGATTCGCAATGATGTTCTTATTTATATATGACTTTAACCAAATTTGCATCCTCTGACAGAACTTTCTTGTCATTAATCAGCCCTAAAACATAATGTCCTTTCAAAGAAAAATATTAGTAACGGGCGGAGCGGGTTTCATTGGCTCGCATGTGGTGCGGCTTTTTGTAAATAAATATCCGCAATACTTAATTTTCAATCTCGATAAGCTTACCTATGCCGGCAACCTTGAAAATTTGAAAGATTTTGAGAAGTCTTTCAATTACCGTTTCATAAAAGGGGACATTGTAGATGAAAGCTTCGTTCTGAAGTTATTTGAAGAAAATAAGTTTGATGGTGTCATACATCTTGCCGCAGAGAGTCACGTTGACCGGTCCATTGTTTCACCAACAGATTTTATTTTTACTAATATCGTTGGAACAGTAAATGTGTTAAACGCTGCAGGAAAAATTTGGGATAACTTAAATCTGAATAACAAAGGCCAGGTAAGTATGGAGAGCGAAGAGCAAAATCCAATTTCCTCTTTCAGGTTTTATCATATATCAACAGATGAAGTATACGGCTCACTTGATGAAACAGGTTATTTCACAGAGAGCACACCATACGATCCGCGCTCTCCCTATTCAGCATCCAAAGCCGCTGCCGATCACCTCGTTCGGGCCTATGCTCATACTTATAATTTACCTGTAGTGGTAACTAATTGCTCTAACAACTATGGTCCTTATCAATTTCCTGAAAAGCTGATTCCACTTGCAATAAACAATATAAAGAATAACCTACCCGTGCCGGTATATGGCAAGGGAGAAAATACACGCGATTGGCTGTGGGTGGAAGATCATGCTGCAGCAATAGACCTGGTTTTTCATAAAGGGAGAACAGGAGCGACATATAACATAGGTGGATTTAATGAATGGAAAAACCTTGATGTCATTCATATGCTATGTAAAATCATGGATGAGAAATTAGGTCGTATAAAAGGGAAATCAGAGGAGCTAATCACCTTTGTGAAAGACCGTCCCGGTCACGACATGCGTTATGCAATTGATTCTTCCCTTATATCAAAAGAGCTCGGATGGAAGCCTTCACTCACTTTTGAGGAAGGACTTTCGAAAACAGTGGACTGGTATTTAGCTAATGAGGAATGGCTACAGCATATAACTTCGGGTGCATATCAACAATATTACCAGCAGCAGTATCATCAGCGGTAACAACATGTACGATAACCCCTTTCACACCGGCTCCCTCAAGCCATATTCCTTTCTGGTTACCGGTGGAGCGGGCTTTATAGGTTCTCACATTGTCGAATATTTATTGAAATATGAAGCCGGACGTGTACGGGTCCTTGATAATCTGCTTACAGGAAATATAGAAAGCTTAAAACCTTTTCAGAACTACTCGGCATTTGAATTCTTCGAGGGTGATATCCGCGACCAGGAGATTTGTGCTAAAGCATGTGAGGGAATTGATTTTGTGCTACATCAGGCGGCGCTTGGTTCCGTACAGCGATCGATTTTAGATCCGCTAACTACCCACGACATCAATGTAGGAGGTTTTTTAAAGATGCTAATTGCGGCAAAGGAAAAAGGTGTGAAGAGATTTATTTATGCTTCTTCTTCCTCTGTCTATGGCGATCACCCTGGATTGCCTAAAGTGGAAAGTCAGATCGGAAAGCCTCTTTCGCCCTATGCTGTATCAAAACATTCCAATGAGCTCTATACAGAAGTTTTTGCCAAAACGTACGGAATGGAAGTGATCGGCCTGCGCTATTTTAATGTTTTTGGTCCGCGACAAAGTGCAAATGGACCTTACGCTGCTGTGATTCCTGGTTTTATTCGTGATCTCAAAAATGATATTGCTCCTGCAATCTATGGTGATGGATTGCAGAGCCGTGATTTTACATTTATTGAGAATGTGATTCAGGCAAATATCAAAGCGATTTTTGTTAACAGCCCAGAATCTTTAAACCAGGTTTATAACATTGCCTGTGGA
>JACCZV010000060.1 GCA_013695775.1 Chitinophagales bacterium
ATCCTGCAAAAAGAGATGAACCTCTCCCCTTTCTTCTTTCGACAGATCATCGTCGATGAAGCGGACAAAGAATTCTTCATAATTTTTAAGATCAATATTCATATCGCATTCTCTGTTTTAACAAGGAAATTTTTTAATGTTTTTCTTGCACGAAAGATGTAAACTTTCACCTGTGATTCAGATAACCCGGCAATGGTTCCAATCTCTTCATAACTATATCCCTCGTAATCGCGCAGAAGCACCACCATCTTTTGCATTTCAGGCAACTTCATCAGGCCAATGTCAAGCGCCTCCTTGGCGCCAGTATATTGATAGCTGCTGCCCTGTATTTGAATATGTTCATCCATAATGTCCGTCTCCCCTTTCTTTTTTCTGAATTGGTCAATCATGTTATGATAGGCGACAGTGAACAGATAAGACCGGCTCTTTTCAAAATCTACATTCTCATGATTCTTCCAGAGAATTTCGAATGCATTTTGCACCACATCCTGTGCATCGTCACTATGTTTCATGTTTTTCATGATGAAGCGGAAAACTCTATCTGAATATAAGTCAACACACCTATTGTATTCTTTCGGCGACATCCGGCGTAAGGCGGTTTAGGTAAGCAAAAGTTACAGTTATCTGAGAATATCATTACAACCTACCTTTCGCCTCGCCTTCTTCATTCCCCTTCCCGATTGGTAGAAATTTTAACTATTCCTCCTCAATTACTCCAAGGGAGATGCTTTTAGCAAGTCCATTCCCTCTTTGTTTCCATCCGCTTGCAGCGCCTGCAATTTTTCATTGAGCTTAGCCCGTGAAAAAACAGTCGACGGGCTAATTGTTAAAATAAGCTGCTCCGTTTCCTGTTGCATGTTGTCCATTAAAGGAGGCTGTTGTGCTTCCGGAATAGCATGAGTGGTAAAAATGTAATCAGCAACCCTTATCTTATTAACTGATTCGCCCGTCTGAGCATTTGTCATCTGGCTGATTAAAATCACTGCTACCACAGCACCGGGTAATATCGTTTTCATGATGATAAATTTTAAATCGACTGTAGGACGGCATGATTTTCAAAAATGTTACAGCATTAATTAAAACCATCAGGATGGGTACCGCGATTCAGCATTTTTTTTTTAAAGCTTACCGGAGTGGGGCAAAAAAAATCTCTTCCGAGTTTACGAAAGAGATTCGAAATTAATGCATATGTATAGTTATTCTGAAACTACTTCAAATGCGACTTCAACATTTACATCTTTATGAAGGTTGATATGCGCCTTATATTCTCCGAGCATACTTATTTCATCAGGAAGGGTAATCTTTTTACGGTCAACTGGTAGATTCGACTGCTTCTTGATTGCGTGAGCCAATTGGATGGTGGTAACACTGCCAAAAATTTTTCCGCTGGTTCCAGTCTTCGCTCCTACTATATATTTCGTATTTTTTAGTAATTCGACAACGGTGCTGATCTGCTTTAATAACCTATCCTCACGACGGGATTCCTGCTTTATTCTCTCATCCAGCATTTTCTTCTGTCCCTCGTCCGCTACTACAGCGAGCTTGCGGGGGATTAGATAATTTCTGGCAAACCCTGGACGAACCTTCACAAGCTCGTTTTCCCGGCCCAGCTTTTCTACATCTTGCAATAAAATGAGATCCATAATAAAGTTACTTTAAAAGGTCAGCTACATAGGGCAATAATGCCAATTGACGTGCACGCTTGATGGCCTCGGCAACCTTGCGCTGATACTTGAGAGAATTTCCGGTAAGTCTCCGTGGCAACAGTTTTCCCTGCTCATTCACGAACTTCATCAGAAACTCCGTTTCCTTATAATCTATATATTTGATGCCACTCTTTTTAAAGCGGCAATATTTTTTTTGTCTTTTTACGATTTTAGGCGCAGTGAGATACTTTATCTCCTTATTCCCACCTCCCATGGTTCTACGCTTGGGCTTCGGCTGGTATGTTGTTGAGTTCTTTTTCATCTTTTGTTTCCTTCTTTTTTCCAACTAAACCCTTACGCCTGCGATCATTATAATCCATTCCATATTTATCAAGCTTCACTGTTAGAAAACGAAGAATGTTCTCATCGCGTTTATATTCCAGTTCCAGTTTGCTGATAACGGTAGTAGGTCCTGCAAATTCCATGATATAATAGATTCCATTGGATTTGCCCTGAATGGGAAATGCGAGCTGCCGAAGGCCCCAGGTGCGCTCTTCAACAATGGTTGAGCCGGCATCGGTTACCATTTTGGTAAATTTGGAGATTTCCCTTTTCACATCATCTTCTGCAAGAAGAGGGGAAAAGATAATCACCGTTTCGTAGTTAGGCATGCTTAAATACTAAATGAGTTTTAATTCGGGAGGGCAAAGATAGTCAATGGGTTTGGAAAAACAAATGCATATTGAAAGTTAATATGGGTACCGACTGCCAGAAAATTGATTGCCGGCTTAATCCAAACTTAATTGAACTTACATTTATATTCATTTAATGACAGCCGGTTATAGCCTTCATTTAGTTTTTACAGTTGCTATTTTACTTTGTTGTGATTCATCCATTGCGCAGCAAGGATCAATAAAGGGTACTGTGCAAGATGCAACGTCAAACGAAATTCTTATAGGCGTTACCCTCAGCTTTAACAATGGTATCGGAACAGTCACGGATACTTTGGGCACTTATATTATAGCACTCAATGCTGGAACCTATGATGTTAAATATACTTATTTAGGTTATGAAACGCAGCAACGAGAGGTTTTGATTCAGGCGGGCATCACCCAAACCCTCGATATCAAAATGAAGCAGGTGAGCAATGAATTAAATCTTGTTGTGGTGACAGCCAGTAAATATGAAAAGAACATTACGAAAGAAACGGTCTCTATGGAAGTTCTTACCTCTGATTTCATCAACAACAGCAATGCAGTTGAAATGGGTGAAGCCATTGAGAAGGTCCCGGGGCTCAATATCATCGATAACCAGGCTAATGTTCGCGGTGGTAGTGGCTTTTCTTACGGGGCAGGAAGCAGAGTGCTGGTATTGGTAGATGGAATCCCTGAGCTCACGGGTGATGCAGGTGATGTGAAATGGGAATTTCTACCTGTAGAAAATCTCGCGCAGGTAGAAATCATCAAGGGGGCTTCATCGGTTTTGTATGGATCTTCTGCATTGAATGGTGTAATCAACTTGCGTACACGCTACCCCACTTCCACACCCGAAACACGAATTATTGCATTCCAGGGGGTTTATGAGAATCCCTCTGACAAATCAAAAGCATGGTGGGGAAACCGGCAACCTTATTTTGGAGGGGCTAACTTTTTTCATAGCCGTAAACTCGGATATTTTGATTTAGTGGTCGGTGGCAACATGAATCATGAACAAAGTTTCCACGAAGGAGAATATCACCTTCGAGGAAGGATCAATGGAAACACTCGATTTCGCTTCAAATCCATTGACGGACTTTCTGCAGGGGTGAATTTTAATATCATGCATTACGGTTCAGCCACATATTTCCTGTGGGCAGATGACACCACCGGCGCATACAAAGCTTTGGGTGGTCTTGACAGTGGTACAACTACAGTGTCGGAGGGAAAAAATACACGGATGACCATTGATCCATTTATTACCTATTTCTCCCCCAATGGCGATCACCACGATTTGAAGCTCCGCTATTTCTATACAGAAAACAACAACAATACAAACCAGGGCTCTATATCAAAATATTACTATGGGGAATATCAATATCAAAAGAAGTTACCTTTTGACGTGAACTGGGTTACCGGTGCTTCGGGCAGTTATTCCGATGTTGCCTCAGAACTTTATTCAGATCATTTCGCAAGCAACCTTGCTGCATTTACACAAATCGATAAAACCTTCGGCAAGCTGATAGTCGCCGCCGGGATACGCTATGAAATTTTCAGGGTAGATACAGCGAAAGGAAATTCAGAACCTGTATTTAGGGCTGGCGTAAATTATGAACTTGGAAAAACAACGTTTCTGCGTGGCTCTTTTGGTCAGGGATATCGCTTTCCCTCCATTGCAGAGAAATTTATAAGTACCTCTATTGCTGCACTAAGTGTTTTCCCAAATCCTGAGGTGCAGGCGGAGAAGGGATGGAGCGCAGAATTAGGGTTGAAACAGGTATTCAAGCTGAACAGTTGGAGGGGATACTTAGATGTTGCTGGCTTTGTGCAGCGATACAGCGATCTCATCGAATTTAAATTTGGATACTATCATCCTGATCCCTTTCCGGGGGAGTACGATCTGAATTATCTTGGCTTTAAATCTATCAACGTAGAAAATGCTTCAATCATTGGCTCCGAATTCTCTGTGATAGGTCAGGGATCTTTACTCGGCATCCAAACCAATCTGCTTGCAGGAATCACCTATATACATCCGGTAAATGTTGATCAGCAGAAATTTGCTGACAGCCTGATAGCAAGTGATCCTTCCTTACCGGATTATATAACAGACTCACTCAAGCAATCGGCAATTTTGAATTACCGGTTTAAAACTTCCATCAAATTCAATATTGATCAGACCTACAAAAAATTTTCCTGGGGGATAGAGGCACGATACAATAGTTTTATGACGAACATAGATCCTTTCTTTGAAGGCAATGATCCGCTCATCGTCTATCTGTTTGGGAAGCCAACTGAATTCATACCAGGGGTAAAAAACTACAGGGAATCAAATCGTCATGGCGATTATATTATTGATTTGAGAATATCCTATAATCTATCCGATAAGGTTCGCTTTTCGATAATAACAAAAAATACTTTTAACAAGGAATACTCCATACGCCCTGCATTGTTAGAAGCGCCACGTAGTTATACGGCGCAGGTGATGGTGAAGATTTAGGAAAAAAAATTATAACATCCATTCCATTATAATTTTTTTCAAGCATGATGACCAATACTCAAAGATTGCTTCTCCCGTAGAAAAAAGACGTGAGCGCAATGTCGGTGCACTGAAGCTTTTGAAAGTCTTAATATGGGTAAAACGATATCTTAATCACTACTATCTCTTTTCAACCACGAGGGTCTTTGTCAAAGAATGGTTACCATCCCCTACCGTATAGAAATAAATACCGGATGAGAATTTAGAAGCATCTAACGTAATTGTATTGATTCCGGGTCGACCTGATACAGTGGTATTGAAGATTTTATTGCCCACTACATTAAAAACTTTTACCTCAATTGTTGCCGGCGATAAAAGATTTACTAAAATGCTGGTAGTTGAATAAACGGGGTTGGGTGAATTTTGTGAAACATCAAATTTGTTTTTATTAACAGAAGGAATTCCCGTTGAATTTTTTACTTCTATATAGTATCCGGAGAAATCTACCTCCTGGAAGATGAATGATGAGATAAATACTTTTGCCTCAATGGTAAGCGGGTAAAGGCCAACTGTGGTTGGTGTACCTTGGATTTTGACACATCCAACGGAATCTCCTTTAAAGGAACAGGAGGATGGATTGCAGGTGTAAGTAAAGGGTACTGAAGAAGGAATGGCATCGAGGCCCGCGATTCCGGTAAGCTCAACGTGATCCACATCAACTCCTGTAACGATTACTGAAGAATCTGTCTTGGGAACTTTGAACTGAACGGTAAAATCATAGGGTGTATTTACCTCAGTAGCCGGAAGATTGATCACCGTATCTGGATAAACACCTGAGCCCGGCTGTGTCCATTCCGGAATACAGGCCTGGGAAAAAATATCTGAAACAAGTATGGACAATAAAAATGCAACAAGCAGCAACTTCTTCATGTGATCTGTTTGTGTAAAAATAAATCATAATTGTGGCAGCCCGATTAATTATCTGCAGGCTGGTCTATGGTCATAACAAATGATTTTCATCTCTTCTATTATATTCACCCTTTCGATGAGAAACATTCTATTGCTTGTTTGCCTCGTAACTGCATTCATTTACCATCATCCTGCCAATGCGCAGGGAAATTCTCTTCTCTGGAAAATCTATGGCAATGGGCTCGAAAACTCATCCTATCTCTATGGCACAATGCACCTGAAAGACAGCAGGGTTTTTCATTTTGCGGATTCAGTGATGGCTAAATTTGAAGAATGTGAAGCGCTGGCAATGGAAGTGGTGCTTTCAGATGATGTACAACTGCAGTTAATGAAGGGACTGCTTATGGATTCCGGGTACGTATTGAAGAAACTTCTTGAAGTATCTCAGTATGATTCTATAGATACATACTGCAGGAAAAATCTTGGTTACAGCATTTCACAGCTTGACCGGCTGAAGCCGATTTATTCTTCAGTAATACTTGCTCAGGCAAAATTGTCTGCCACATCGAAGTTTACGGAGAAGGAAAAATTTCTAGATGAATATTTTCAGCACCTGGCCATCGCATCAAAAAAAAATGTTTTTGCGCTCGAAACGGTGGAAGAGCAGCTTTCGGTTTTCGACTTGCTTAGCTACAAGCAACAGGCCGACTTACTTATGGAAACAGTACGTACTGCTCCTGGCGATACCCTGGATCTCGAAACCCTGATCAATCTATATTTATTGAATGATCTTGAGAATATGATGAAGTTTGAGAATGATTTCAATCTTCCTGACTCCCTATACAATTCGTTATTCACTCGACGCAACCATCACATGACAGATGGTATTGATACAATGATCCGGAAGCAATCTACTTTCATTGCTGTTGGTGCTGGCCATTTAGGAGGTGAAGAGGGGTTAGTTAATTTACTTCGTCGTCGTGGATTTAACGTGATACCTATTATTCCAACCTATAATAATTATTTGGCTGATGACTGGTATCGCTTCACTTCCAAACAAAATAATTTCACTGTTGACATGCCCTCATACCCCTCGACTGAGATCATTACGACCGGAGAACAATCTGCTAATATCTATTCTTGCGAAATTGTGGATGAGACCTCAGTGAGATTGTTTGTCAGAGTTCAACAAGCTGAAGCCATAAATGCAAACAATGGATTCCAAAGAACGGGTTTCATGGTATGTCTGAAGAGCATATTTGGAGAACACGCAGAGATTGCATTATCTAATGAAACACAAAGCAGCGCGAATTTCAGATTTACATTGGTTGACAAATTCAGGATAAGAGGAACACTTTATACCAACGGCCACCTATATTATATTTTATATTGTATTCATCGCAGGGATATAGATAAAACAAAGATTGAGCGGTTTATTAATTCCTTTAAAATGCTTTCATAAAATGTTTCTTGCGCCCGATGATGCAACAGAATTCCTGATGAGTGGAAAGGTAATTGCTTTGCCGACTGAAACCGTTTACGGTCTTGCTGCAATAGCCACTAATCCATCCGCCGTCGCTCGTATCTTTGAAATAAAAAAACGTCCTCAGGATAACCCTTTGATCTGTCATTTTCACAGCATTGACCAGATAAAGAAATATGTTACAAACATTCCGGCAGCTACAGAAAAATTGATAAACCATTTTTCTCCGGGGCCTATCAGCTTCATGTTTGACCTGCCGGGAGATTCACCTTTAAAATTTGCAACTTGTGGCAGCGGACAATTGGTTGCCCGCATACCTGATCATCCATTGTTTCTAAACATTATAAAAAAAACAAACCTTCCTATTGCAGCACCAAGCGCGAACACGTCTGGAAAGGTTTCACCTACCTCGCCTGCAATGGTTCTGCTCGATCTCGATGGTAGGATTGACGGAATAGTGGATGGTGGCAGGTGCTCCGTTGGTTTGGAATCTACCATTGTGGATGCACGAAATGATGATGAGATATTTATATTAAGACAAGGTACCATTGGAGCTGATGAATTGCAAATAATATTACCTAAGTCAAAAATAACAGCGGCTGCTGAGACGGGTGAAAATGTGATACCCGGAACAAAATACCGGCACTATGCTCCCAATACTCCAATAATTTTAGTTGAGAAATTGACAGAGGTGGATAAAAACTCTGCACTCCTCTTAACAGAGGAGGCATTTAGAAATCTTTCCCATGAATGGATCGGAAATCTTTCTGACGCAAATGTGCAGATTGTTTTACTTGGCTCTATTGAAAACATAAATGACTTCGCAAGTAAGTTCTATGAAAAAATTTCTTCTGTTGATCTTTTAAATGTTTCAACTGCATTTTTTTTAAGAACAGAATTTGGTAATTCATCTCTGGGCAAAGCTCTTCAGGAACGTATTGAAAAGATTACAGGTGCTTCTTAATATAAGCAGAGCCAACCACCTTTTATTATAAAGCTTTCATTACTGCGCCAATAATTTTTAAGTTATCAGACTGCTGTATAAATCCCACAATGGCAGCATTGTTTTTAATAATTGAGTTGGCACTTCTAAGATTTATTTCTCCAGAAGGGCCGGCCTTAGCTGATACTAACTCCCTCACAACATTTTCATTCTCTAACGTGCGTCCACTATTCTCACCTCGCTTTACCTCGGTTGTTTCTTTTAGCGAAACAAGCGCAATAAGTACATTACAATTCTGAAAATCACCTTCGAGCTCATATTGTACTTGTGCAGGTTTTTCTGGGTTAGTTGTAATAACAAAATTCTTAAAGGCAGCGTCTGAATTTTGTTGTAAGGCCTCCTTTAGCGCATTATCTAATTTATTCTCATCTGATCCAACAAATTCTTGTGTGCCGTTTACAATCATCTGTGGGGTATAAACAGTTCCAGGGTTTAATACAGATGCATACATGTTTTGACGGTCTGAATATTTTTTGTTGCTGAAGGGATCAGCCCATCCGAGGCGGTTCCAATAATCTACATGATAGGAGAGTGCAAATATTTTGCTGCCCTCTTCTCGAGCTTCCACTAAGGTTTTAGAAAGCAGCTTATCCGCCGGCGGACAGCTCGAGCATCCTTGCGAGGTGAAAAGTTCTATGACTGCTATTGGCTCAAAAGCATTTGCTTTGTGAAAAGAAGTCAACGAAAGCATTCCGCTTGCTGCCAGTGAGATGGAAATTACTATTAACAAGATATAATGATTCATCTGATTTAATTTAGAATAAAGGTTAGTATCTAATATTATGCGTGATAATAAGATTACCAGCAAAATAGTTCGCCTGCTTTAACCACACCTCTGCATGGTTATTGATGAGATTATAAGAATTACTATATCATATTGAGCCCTTATTAGGAATTATCCTCTTGAGGGAAAGACGGTATCAGAAAAAGGTTTTAAGAAGAGTTTCATTATGCCGAAATGTTTTGCATTATAGAAAATATATTTGCGGATGGTGAATGGACTATACTTGAATGAGAGATCCGAAAGGTTTAAGAGGTTGATTCTTTCATATAAAAGATAAAATTAAATTTGAGTGAGGTTTTGGGACAAGCTGTCATTGCATAAAGTTCACGGAATTCCAATGCCATAAAACCAAGAAAACTCATATTATTGTAGCCTTGTAATAATCTTATTAAAAGAATATATTTAAGTCGTTGTACCCTTCAACCTTTAAAATAAATCTAATAAAATGGCTACAGAATCCGGAACAAAAGAAAATCCATGGAAATTGAAAACTCCTCCGCAGACTTCAGAATATGAGATGTATAATGATGAAAAGGATGGGAAAGATATTCTGGTCTGTGTTGTTGGCAAAACGGTATTGCATTATGATTACAGGTGCATTAATGATCTTCATGCAATGCTAAAGCAGCATGGCGACTGGATGGAGCTCGGAAGTGCTGACGAACAGAAGCCTGCCAAAGAAGGAACCGTTGAGGCCTGGGGCCGATCATCTAAAAATCCGGTTGGTGGCTGGTATGGTTTGAAAAAAGGATTTCGCGGCCGCTTTGGAATGTATATTCCTCCTTTGTTAGAAACTTTAGGTCTGGCCGAGGTTGAGCATAATCCTAAAAACAATCGCATGAGGGCAAGGTAAAATGAATTAAGTCCGGAATTGCAAGAGAACACTTCTTAACAGCATAACTTTAAGACAAATCATAGATGCAATCTGAAGCGAAAATCATACAGCAATACTTAAATGAAGTTCCTGCTGAAAGAAAAGATGCCTTCACTAAATTGAGAGAAACGATCCTGGCAAATCTCCCAAAGGGATTTGTTGAAGAGATGAGCTACGGCATGATAGGATACATTGTACCACATAGCATATATCCTAAGGGTTATCACTGTGATCCAAAGCTTCCGTTGCCATTTTTTAGCATTGCATCCCAGAAG
>JACCZV010000074.1 GCA_013695775.1 Chitinophagales bacterium
GTTAAAGGATAAATAAGGATTTAAAAAAGTACTTAATT
Source organism: Chitinophagales bacterium (assembly GCA_013695775.1). Taxonomy (GTDB): domain Bacteria; phylum Bacteroidota; class Bacteroidia; order Chitinophagales; family UBA10324; genus JACCZZ01. The sequence continues at coordinate 39 of JACCZV010000074.1, forward strand.
ATACTTTTTAAAAAAAAGATCAAAAGCTTAGTTTCAGTTTTTTGGCTTATTTAATTAATTTTCTTTTAAAGAAAAGTCACTCCCTTAAAAACGGAACATGCTTCAGAATCGCGATTGCCAAACGGCTCCGCCAGACAATCGCTGGCTCCCGCGCCGCTTCGATTTTACTAAGAACTTTTTAAAACCTTTTCTTTTTTTTATAAAATCGACTTATTATTTAATATATCATTCAAGATTCATTATACTGCGATCGGTAGTAATTTAGTCATTCGTTAGATGCCTCATATCTATAGCGCGTCCTTACCAGGTCAGGTGTTTGATATTCTATTACAAGAGTTTTTTCATCAATCGATTTAAGGTTATAGGTCATAGATCTTTTTGTTTTAGCATCAGTTAAAATGATTATTTCAGTCTTTTCACTAACGGACCATACACCATTAATTTCCTTTCCATTTTTTATCATATTAAATGTTCCATCTGCTTTCATTTGAACTCCATCATTTTTCATGGTGGAATCAGGCGGTTTCATAACACCAAATTCTTCAACTCCGGCATATTTCCAGTTCTGTACCAGCAGAGTGTTAGTTGATTGTGAGTAACAAATGGTTGCTGTGAGCAAATAAGCGAGCAGAATGAAGAAGCGGCGGTCTGCTATGATCATGTATCCTGAGTATTTTAATTGTATTTAGAATAGAATGAAACTTCCTTTAAGGATTACGTAAGCCATCTTCCTTCTTTAATTTTTTCGACTCACGAAGAAACTTAATGATAATAGGTGTGGTAAACAATACCACCATTAAAATGATGATGTATTCGAGATTTTCCTTTACAAAAGGTTGGTTGCCGAGCAGGTATCCCGCAGTCACGAGTGGAACAACCCATATCACCGCTCCGGCTATTGAATAGAAAATAAAAATTTTCAGATCTACTTTGATCACCCCCGCCACTATTGGTGCAAAGGTACGGATCACGGGAAGAAAACGGCCGAGGATCAGGGCCGCACCACCATATTTAGCATAAAACTTTTCTGCCATGATCAGATATTCCTGCTTAAAAAAAATAGAATCTTTTCTTTTAAAGAGCATAGGCCCGGTCTTTTTTCCAAAATAATATCCAACTAAATTGCCGGCGATGGCAGCAGCAATGAGGGCGATGCAGACAACATAAACATTATAGCTAAGGCCACCCGTTGCTGTAAGTACGCCTGCAGTAAATACAAGAGAATCTCCAGGAAAGAAGAAACAAAAGAATATACCCGTCTCTGCAAATATCATTAGAACTACTAGCAGCAAGCCACCATAGCGAATGAGTGTTTCAGGATTAAAAACACTTGCAGGATGGTGAATTACATCCTTGAAGAAATCCATAATAGTTAGGTATGGCATTACGGCTAAATGTAAGGGAAATTTCTTTTTATCTATCTGATAACCTGAAATGCAACCCGCGATTTATCACTCTTCCGAATGACAGTTAATATTACCTGAAACATCATTAAGATAGATTCTTCCTTTACAGACTGTTTTGATGCATGAGTATACTTATACTTAAACAAGCTTCATAGAAAGATGGGCAGTGGAAAAATAAGTTGCACTTCAACGCTGAAGTTCAGAATTAATTTACATTTTCACAGCAACAATCTCTATTCTGCCTATTCAATTCTCATGAATAAAAACTCCATTGTGACAGGAAGCAAAAAACACGGCAGCTATACCCTCTCCATTGCCATTATCGGCGCACTATTTTTCATTTTCGGCTTTGTCACCTGGCTCAATGGCTCACTTATTCCGTACCTGCGCATCGCTTGTGAGCTCACCAATTTAGAAGCATACCTGGTAACGTTTGCATTCTACATCTCCTATTTTGTAATGGCCATCCCATCTTCATGGGTTTTGAAAAGGACGGGATTCAAACGAGGCATGATGGCAGGTTTATTAGTGATGTCAGCAGGAGCACTTTTTTTTATTCCGGCGGCACTAACACGTACCTACTATTTATTCCTCACTGGATTATTTATCATTGGTACCGGCCTAAGCATTCTTCAGACAGCATCAAATCCATACATCACCATCCTTGGACCTATCGAGAGTGCTGCCCGCCGAATAAGTATCATGGGCATTTGCAACAAGGTAGCGGGTGCTATAAGCCCACTCATTCTCGGTGCGATAATATTGAAGAATGCTGATGAGATCACCGCAAGTCTGCAAACGATGGACGGGTTACAAAGAGACGTGGTGCTTGATGCATTGGCTCAACGTGTAATTGTTCCTTATATCATTATTGCCTTGATACTGATATTTCTGGCTATGATGATTCGTTTTTCAAAGTTGCCTGAAATTGATACTGATCAGGAAATGCGAAATCCCTATGGATCAGCTACAGCAAAATCCAGTGTGTTTCAGTTTCCTCAGTTGGTATTGGGAGTGATTGCCTTGTTCTTTTATGTGGGAGCTGAGGTAATTGCCGCCGATACAATCATCCCTTATGGAAAGTCGTGGGGAATTCCAATGGACACGGCAAAGACATTTACGACCCTTACTTTGCTTGCAATGATCGTCGGATATTTGATTGGTGTATTCACTATTCCAAAATATTTACGGCAGGAAAAAGCCCTGCAAATATCTGCAGTTGTTGGATTGCTTTTTTCTCTTGCTGCCTTGTTCACCTATGGAATGCTATCTGTCGCCTGCATAGCATTGCTTGGACTGGCCAATGCAATCATGTGGCCTGCAATATGGCCACTGGCAATTGAGGGCCTCGGCCGTTTCACCAAGATTGGATCAGCGTTACTTATCATGAGCATTGCCGGGGGTGCTTTATTACCTCTCATTTATGGAAAACTGGTAGATGAATTTGACGCGCAGAAAGGCTATTGGCTGTTGATTCCATGTTATCTTATTATTTGGTACTATGCTGCTTTAGGCCATAAAAAGCGTGCGTTTTGAACTCATAAGAGGTAGACTTGTATTTATGCAGTTAAAGTTTATTTTAGATGAGACAAGGAAAAGCATCGTGGGCAATTAGATAAATCCTAATTATTATAGTTCAGACTTTTTAAGCGTGAGACGGATCATATCGCTTTTACTGATCTTCTTTTTATTTCCTGATAAGGGACAATGCCAAAGCGCTTTCGTTCCACTCAATACTTTTTCATACCACATTCTTGAAAGATTAGAGATCAGGTCAGGAAAGATCTCTGATCAGCTCCATTTCTCAGCATCGCCATTGCTACGGAAGAACATGGCGCAGTTTATTGATTCTCTTCAGGAAGATTCTGTTTCATTCTCGCCAACTGATAAAAAAAACATTCAATACCTGCTCATTGACAACGATGAATGGTCGGAATACGGCGGCGCAAAAAGTAAAAGGCCTGTATTGAAATATTTCTATCGCGACAAGGCGACATTGTATCAGCATCGCTCTGATGATTTTATGATAAAGGTCAATCCCGTGGTGCATTTTGCAGGAGGTGTTGAAACAAGATCTAAGCAGACACTCTTTGTAAACACACGTGGAATAGAGTTGAGAGGATGGGTTGCAAAAAAGATAGGCTTCTATACAATGTTATCTGAAAACCAGGCCCGAATGCCATTATATGTCAGGGAGCGGATTGATTCTTTCGGAGCAATTCCCGGTGAAGCATACTTTAAGGATTTTAAATCGGAGGCAACGGATTTTTTTTCAGCCAATGGATACCTTGATTTTAGCCTGGCTAAGTTCATCACCATCCAGTTTGGCAGCGACAATAATTTTCTGGGTAACGGCAACCGTTCTCTCGCTCTCTCGGATTTTTCAGGTGATTATCTATTCCTAAAATTGAAAACCCAGGTCTGGAGGATCAGCTACCAAAACTTATTTGTTGATATCACCGCGAATTTTCTGCGTGGTGGTGATCGGCTTCTCCCTAAAAAATATGCAGCGATCCATCATCTTAGTCTGAATGCAACCCGTTTTTTGAATATAGGAATTTGGGAGAGCGTAATATTCCAGCGCAACAATGGTTTTGAGTTACAATATCTTAATCCGCTTATTTTTTATCGCTTTGCTGAGCAGCTCATTGGTAGCTCAGATAATGCAATGCTCGGCATTGATTACCGATTGAATTTTTTACGACACTTCTCCATCTATGGACAATTAACTATTGATGATTTTAATTTTCAGGCATCGAAACCACAGGACGGATATTGGGGGAATAAATATGGATTGCAAACGGGAATAAAATATATTGATGCATTCGGACTTGATAATTTCGATCTGCAGCTTGAATGGAATCATCTTCGACCATATGTATATACCCATAATGATTCAATAGCTAATTATTCAAACTATAATCAGCCACTGGCTCATCCACTTGGTGCCAACCTCAACGAAGGAATAGGGATTGTTCGATATCAGCCGGTTTTTCCTCTTATCATGCAACTTCGGATTACAGCGGCAAATCAGGGTAGAGATACATCAAACTCTAATTGGGGGTCTAACCTTTTTATACCCTCTGTCGAATCTTCTATCGAGACAATTTATGGAAACCAGGTCGGTCAGGGAGTGCAAACAAATTTGTTGTTAAGTGAATTCTCAGTTTCTTATATGATCCGCCACAACATTTTTTTCGAAACTAAATATATCTATCGGCGCACGAAGTCAGATGTAGCCGCATATTCTTCTTCAGACAATATTTTTGAGATAGGAATTCGGATCAATGCTGTAAGCAAAGAATATCAATTTTAAATCAGATATTTATTTTTTCTCAACCGATTTCTTTAATAAAGTTTTTTCAGCAATCGAAATTCCCAGATCCTTTTTATCGAGATTATCTTTCAGAGACTGGAGAAATACTTTGATCTTCTTCAGTGAATCAATCATCTTTATCTGATCCGAAACATGATCGGGTTGCTGCAATAACTTTTTTCTTGCGCCTTCAATCGTATAACCTTTTTCTTTCAGCAGATGATAAATGACTTTGAGATTGCTCACATCTTGTTTGGTGAAAAACCGGTCTCCCTTCTTATTTTTTTTAGGTTTGAGTATTTCGAATTCCTGCTCCCAAAAACGTATGTTTGAAATTGAAAGATTGAACATCTTTGCCACCTCGCCGATAGAGTAGTAGTGTTTTTCAGACTCAATTTCTTCCGTCATAGCATGATTTTATTAAAGTTCAGGGAGAATAACATTTTTGTATTTATGTGATAAAGGACAAGGTGAAGTTCCAAATGTCAAAAATGATCCTAACAATAAGGTTAAACAACATCTACAATCTGCACCCTTTAAATACCGAGTCTGCGTGAGATGCGTGGACGAAATTAAAAAAGTTAATAAGAATTAGGCCTTCGTAATAAGATATCCTATGTACTGGCCATGGGGAACTATAAATTGAAGGGTAATTATGAGGTATCTCGGTGGACCTAGTTTTAAGTAGTATATTGACTATCATCTGTTTATGCCTCTATAGTAAAGGTGGAATTTCCATCGGTTTGTCAGTCGATTGAAAGCATCAAGCAAGAGTCCTCTTAGTGACGTTCGCTCTACTGCCTTTAAAGTTTAACTAACCTACATTATTCAATCTATTACAACGTAACCCATTGATTTAGCAAGCAATAATGTTTGCACAATGTTTTAGAATTTGTTGTTCAAAACTATTTTTAACGACGCCCCATCTTTCTGCACCCTTTCCGTTTACTTTTGTGGCGGGCAAGCCTTATACGATCAGCTCCTGCTGAACTCCCCCAGGGTCGGAAGGCAGCAAGGGTAGGTGGTTGTAGCGATGCGATATAAGTAACTTGCCCACTTTTCCCTCATCATTTTTAATAGGACTCTCAGAATGAAATTTTTTATCGATACGGCCAACATTGATCAGATTAGGGAAGCGCATGACTTGGGTATTCTCGACGGCGTTACTACCAACCCATCGTTAATGGCAAAAGAAGGTATCAGGGGTGAAGAAAAGATAATGAGCCATTATGTGTCTATCTGCGAACTCGTAGGCAAAAATGTAAGCGCCGAGGTAATTGCTACCGAATTTAATGAGATCGTCACTGAAGGGAAAAAGCTTGCGGAACTACATCCCGCCATAGTGGTCAAAGTTCCGATGGTAAAAGATGGTGTTAAGGCCTTGAAATGGTTTTCAGATAATGGTATTAAAACCAATTGTACACTTGTCTTTTCTGCTGGTCAGGCACTTCTTGCTGCAAAGGCAGGGGCTAACTTTGTTTCGCCCTTCATAGGCCGTATTGATGATGCCAACTGGGATGGCGTCCTTCTTATAGAGCAGATCGTGCACATCTATGGAAACTATGGGTACAGAACTGAAGTTCTCGCAGCTTCGATACGCAACCCCCTACATATCGTAAAGTGTGCTGAAGCAGGTGCTGATGTGTGCACCTGTCCCTTAGAATCTATCCTGGGATTACTAAAACATCCGTTAACAGACATTGGCCTCGAAAAATTTTTATCTGATCACAGAAAAGGCCAGCAATAAAAAAAGCCGACACTAGTAGCCATAGTTAGGATTTTCTCCCCCGAATCTTTTGGGGGAGTTTTTTTCCTCCACAGCCTCAACTATTTTGCTGATGCCATTTTAGATCTAACTTTTCCGGCACTTATGATATCAGGTAATTCATCTGCTAAAGGTCCACCCTTAGTTCGGGGCCTGAACCTGATGCAGGCTACCTCTATAAATATGATTGATATGGTCGGAATTGGCCCTTTCATCACCCTACCGTTGGTGATAGGTGCCATGAATGGTCCGCAATCTATTATTGCCTGGCTCCTCGGGGCTTTTCTTGCTTTTATGGATGGTTTCGTGTGGAGTGAGCTTGGAGCTGCGATGCCACTGGCAGGTGGCAGTTATCAGTTTTTGAATAATATTTACGGCCGGAAAAGATGGGGCTCGCTATTTTCATTTCTATACATCTGGCAAACCATTATCCAGGCCCCCTTGGTGATAGCCTCGGGCGCTATAGGCTTTGCCACCTATTTTCAATACCTGATACCATTATCCTCACTTGAACAAAAGATTATAAGCGGTTCTGTAGTAGTGGTGATCTATCTATTGCTTAACAGGAATATTGTGTCAGTAGGCCGCGTGTCAATATTTTTATGGGTAGGTGTAGTCGTTACTATGGCTTGGCTGATAATTGGAGGATTAACGCATTTCAATTCATCTCTGGCATTCACCTATCCGGAAGGAGCTTTCGATTTGAATGCAGTCTTTTTTTTAGGGTTAGGCAATGCCTCTATAAAAACGGTGTACTCATATCTAGGGTATTATAACGTCTGCCACCTGGGAGCAGAAATCAAACAACCTGAGCGAAATATTCCAAGAAGTATTTTTATCTCAATAGCAGGAATTGCGATACTCTATTTACTGATGCAAATCTCTGTTTTGGGAGTAATACCCTGGCAGGAGGCAAAAGACGCCCCATTCATCGTATCAACCTTCTTTGAAAAAATCTATGGAAAGACAGCAGCTAATGTAGCCACAATAATGATC